>NZ_CFJNYH010000052.1:0-17531 GCF_984815275.1 Coprobacillus sp. | reverse complement strand
AGAATTGGTATATTAGATTTATTACTCTTTGTATGAGTAACTTCAATATACCAGGATACAGCTATATTAATTTTTGCAATAAAGAAAAAATTAAATAGACATTTTATTAAAAATAATGAACTGTAAACAACAATATATAATATTTTATTAGGTTTTTTAAGAGACAATACGATGCGATAGTAATATGTAAATAAGCAAAGTTCAATTATATTTGAAGTAACAATACTGAAAACATAATTCATAATATTTCACCTAACATATCAAAAAATGCTTTCTGAAAATCTTTTCTATATGATCTTGATAAATACACAGATTCACCATTTTTCAATGTCACAATATCATCCTCAATACCTAAAACATATTTAAGATTCACCAGAACCCCTTTATGGCTTAAATAGAATCCTAACCCATCTAAAATAGATATCCACTCTTTCATTTGCCTCACCATTATAATGGTTGTCTTATCTTTCAAATGAATAGTTGACTTCCTTCCTTGCATATCAATATAACAAACATCAAAAAGACTCATTGTTCTCTGTCGATGATTAATATCATTAACACAAATAGATAATTCCATATAATACTTTCTAACTTCATCTAAATATCCAAATAATTTCAATTTATCTATAGGCTTTACAAGATATCTAAATGCATTTACTTCAAATGCCTCTAAACTATATTCTGGGTTGGTTGAACAGAATATAATTTTAATATCTTTATTACGCTGGAATATCTGTCTTGCAACTTCAAGTCCTGTTGTTTTGTATAATAATACATCTAAAATCAAACAATTTATATCATCTATGTGATGCATAAGCGAATTCACATCGCTATATGCATAAATATCTGCCTTGTATTTATTAAAACAACAATATTCTTCCACCAGTTGATTTATTTTCTCTAGTTCATTTATTTGATCATCACAAATCGCTATTTTCATTATTATTCACCTCTATCATCTACTTTTAAATATTTTTTATTTTTTTTAACTGAATCAACAAAATCTTCAAAGACACGTATTTCAAATTCATCAGAAATTCCTAAAACTTTTAATTGTTTAAATCGTAAAGTGATTTCATCATCAAAAACCAATTCATCTAATGTACATCCTAGTATTCTTGATATTCTACTCAAAGTCACAAGTGATGGCTTTGTTTTAGCAGTTTCTATATTACTCATATGACTTAAAGAGATATCTGCGAGTCCAGCAACATAGGCTTGAGTTAATGATTGCATATTTCGTAATTTCTGAATTTTTCTTCCAATTTTCGTATAATCTATTTCTAGATCAAAGCGACTACCTACCATTCTATCAACCTCCTTCATATATTTTAGTATTTATACAAATGATAATATATAATCTGTATAAATTATTTATATTTGTAGAGACCAACATCATCTACAAACAATTCTTTATAATATATAGATAAAATAAAAAAAGGATGATATTCTAATATCCTATCATCCACATCTTATATCTCATTTTTACCATTTATCTACATAAGCGAGTATAAATGATAAATTATATTATAATTGAATTGGGCTTAATACTAACAAATAATAATGACTATTTCAACAAAAGCATTTCTTCCCATATGACTGTATTGTATCCCTCAACAAATAATAAGGATAGCAAAACTGATATTGAACCATCTAAAAATGAATAACTTGCATCAGAACAAATTTCTCCTGATAAATTATAATACTGATCATAAAATATACTTAAACATTCGTGATCATAAAAAAATTCAATTTGTTCTAATAAAAAACCATTTAGTTCTTTACTACTCACTTCATACAATCTTGCAAATACGAAAATACCTGAATATCCATGACAAAAATTAGGACTTATAATTTTATAATTATTCTTATCCTGAATAATGCTCTTTAATTGCTCTTTAAATAAAGTTGATAAAAAATTGAATTTTAAAATCTGAGTTGATTGTATAATAGCATGCAGGACTCCTAATTCGCTATAGCACCAACTTGGAGTATTTCGTGGAAAAATAACTTCTTCTTTATTTATAATTCCTGGTATTCTCAATTTATGATGGAAATAATGTGTTATTAATATCCTTTGTAAATGCCATATTATACTCTTCATTCCCAACATCTGAAATCCTGCTTTAAATGCTTTTGATAAAACCAAGAGAAGTCCTGCGATCCCATGTGATAAGCCCAAATTCATAGGAAGCGTATTATATACTTTCTGATGAACATGTTTCATTATGAATTCTATCAACATATATATTCGCTCACTTGATATCAATGAACAGTCATCTTGAAATAATATTAAATAATAATTAAGTAATCCAGAAATACCATTAACATATTCTACATTGCGAAAATCTTGAATATCTATTTTCATACTCTGAATGAGTTCTAATAATTGTTTTTGAATACTCACATATTTTTTTCCAACGATATCCTTATTAATGAGGAAAAGTATACTGAGGAGCGGAATGCCATCAAACAAAGAATAATTGTTTTGAAAATAATAATCTTTATTGTTAACTAATATATTTAATATTTCTTTTTGTTGATAATGAGATATATCTAGGTCTTTCATAACAATTGCAAAATGAACCAAATGAGGAAGAAGAGTTTTATCCCCCTCTTCATCAAAAAAAGAATTAATCTGACTTGAAAATAACTTTCTATACTTATCTACATTATCATCCATTGTATTTTTTATAACCTTCTATAGCATGAAAGAGATGCTTTACAATGGCATAGCATTTTAATTCTGATGCTCTATCCACTCCAAATAATCTATTGCAAAACATGTGTAGATGTGCCAATATAATATCCGCTTTTGAGTTTGTTAATGTACTGGTTACTAATTTTTGACTATATTCATTAAGTAATTCGTTTTGTTGATAGAATATGTCCATGAGTTCTTTATGCATACAATCATTGTTAGGATTTTCTTTGTTTTCTAAAAGAATGTATAAGTTCATATATTTATTCTTATCTTGTCTAAATCTCTTCAAGCTCTCTTTATTATCAATAAAAGAGAATAATTCTTCTATATAATGAGATGTTAATTTTAATTGATTTAAAAAGTATACAATTTCTAAGATTGCTAAATCTTCTAAACTCAACTCTTTATTTCGAGATGATAAGTTCAATAAATCAATTGTAACTTTAGAATTTATCCAAAACATAGATTCATTTATCTCCATCATGTCAATACCACCATATCTCTCTATTTCTCTCTCATAAGTATCTAGTTTGATATCATAAATATCATACGTATCATTTAAATAAGATATGAAATGATGAAGCTTATCCATAAACTCTTTAAATTGAGATATATTATGATATCTTATTCTCAGATGTCTTTGATTATCAATGTAATGAATATAGAAATATTTATCAATATAATTTCCCTGAATAAATTGCTCTCCATATTTCTTAATCTCATTTTTAACAATCTTTTTTAAAGTTAACTTTTTTGCATAAATCTTAAGATAAATCCAATCAGACCCTATAGCTTTATTTCTTTGAGAATATGCAATATCTTCTAATGGATAATTAATGTATTCAGAAGAAATTGTTTCTTTATTTTGTATAGGTTCATAACTCATAATAATCTCATCAACACTTATATCCTGAAATGTATGCCCTCCTGCAGTGATATGTATAAACATATTTCCTTTTTTCATAATTTCCATATAGAAGATTTTCATATGAATCAAACATTTTTTACACAACAAAAGTGTATTATCATAGTCTTTTAAATAAAAATATTCTGGAATATGAACACCTTGTGAGTACTGATCAAATAAAACTAGAAATTCTTCAAAAGAACACTTTTCATTCATTCCTAATATTGATCTGTTTATAAGCCATCTTTCAGGAAATATACCAACGTTCTCTATTTTTAATTCTGGTACATGATGAAATGTTTCTATAAAACTATGCATATATGCTAGAGAATCAGCCACTGAACTCTGCTCTGAAATATCTAATAATATACGATATAATTCAGGACATAATTTTGGATTTAACATATTTGATATTCTTACATTTAATATTTTTCCTTGATAATAAAGATATAGCTGTTTATTTTTATTCACACCAATGTATATATCTTGTATTGATATAGAAGGCTTCTTAGAATAAGATCCTAAAGCAATCACATTTATATTGAATGAATGTCTTGAAATAACATTCCCACATCTAAAGTCAGATGGCATGAGCATCAATTCAACTTGCTTTATATTTGAATGATTCTGGTTTTCATGAAAAATCCTCTTATACTCCTCTTTTAAATCTGCCAATTCTATAAAACGACCAATAATTCGACCAGCAGGACTAATACCAAGCAAAGGTGATAACTCAATTGAATTCTTCTTATGAAATGATAAATCAAACGAACCTATTTTATGATGGATATGTGATAATTCTAATTCTTTTAGTTCCTCATAAGTTATATTTATAAAATTTTGTTTATTGGCAAAGCAATTAAGAATTTTATTATTTATAAGATATTTCATTTTTTCTTCATTATTTTCTTTTTTGTTTAATGTCTTATGATAATTTGGATAACCAATTCCCCTTTGTACATCTACAACTTCTAATAATGGAACCCGCCTTTCAAAACCATATTTTTCTATAAACTTATAAGTGTATTCCTCTAAAATATCATTCTTTATGAGTGATTGAGATAAATAATGAGCAGCTTTAAAAAATTGACTAGATAAATCTGGAATATTGTTTTTAATTGCTTCCATATTGGTGTCACTTAATCGCATATCAATTTGAATATATTTCTTGGCCTTTTGAAGTTTCTCCATATATTCAACAATATTCACTAATATATCTTCACCATAACCAAGTTCAGTTTTATTATATAAATCAATGAGCTGATTGATTTTTTTCAATTTTCTTACATATATATCAGCTGTATCAATATTTTCCAATGTCATGATTGTCTCTTCCAACGGACGAGTTAAAGGCAACGATGGTCGTAAATTTGTATACAGAAATTCTCTATGAATAAGCTCAACCATAAAATTAACTATTTTATAAGGGGGAATCTTGTCTTGCAACTGTTCTCTAATTTCATTAATTAAATCAAAGAAATCTACAAACTCTTCGCATCTGGCTAAAATAAATGTCACCATCGGTGTATTTTCTATACTTAATATGTGCTGGTCTATATTCATATTATCTAAATACTCTTTTTGCTCATATCTAAGTGATATATATGGATTTGTACAGATATGATTTTCAATCATGAGATTATGATTGGATTTGACTTTTAAACCATAAAGGACATCAATATTTAATTCAATGCGATTAATTAAACAAATGAGCCATTCAAAGTCAACTGTACAAATATGCTTGGGTTTAGTATTGGTATCATTCACATATTCTTGATTAAAATGAATACCTGAAAACAAACCAAAAGGTGTTGCTCTTGTTGTCATTCTTATAAAATACTTTACAAAAGCCAGTAATATCTTCTCTTGATCTCCACTTTGATTTTTAATTGAAAAATACAAATCAGGACTGGCAAATAAAATTCCCTCTCTAATTCTTGAATCTTGAAATAATGTCATCATATTCTCATAAGTAAAATCATTATTTTCTATAAAATACTTATAATACTCCTCCTTACTCATTAGTGGACTTCTTTGTGCTATAAACTTTTGTTTGTAATAATTGTTCATTTTATACCCTCCTCAACATAAACAGTTTTTCATACTTTAAGTTTACACTGAAAAAAAAGACATAACTTCTAATATTGTCTACCATATTTGCACAATAGTCCCAATACTAGTCAAAGCGCTTTCAAAATTGAATAAAATATTTAATAATAGTCATGCAAGCACTAGCATGGAAAGGAATAACCAATGTATATTGAAGATTCTTTAAGTGTTAAAGATATTACATTAAATCATTTTATGCTAGATGATAGTGTGCTATTGAATCGAAAAAAATGTCAAAGAATTCTTATAGCACCCAATCAAGATTTTATTTTATATCTCAATGATGTCAAACATGAAGTACATAATCAGCTTTGTTTTATTGATGGAAGAAATAAATGTGAAATCAAAGCTTACAAAGAATATTCTCATATTCTTTATTTAGAATTTATAATTGATGATCAACTGCAATCATTAAGCAAACATTCATTTATCGATATCAATGAAGATATTAGAATTTTTTGTTCCTATGTCAAAACATTGCATATCAAAAAATCTTATACTCCACAGATACTGAATTTCATTATGACATATTTTCTTATGTTAAATGAAGCTATCTACTTAAATGAGAAAAAAAGTTATCAACAATGTCCTAAAATTATATTTGAAATTAAGGCATATTTAAAAGATAATATTGAGTCTAAAATCCAAATACAGGATATAGCCAATAAATTTTTCATGAGTAGAAGCGAATTGTTCTATCTTTTTAAAAAGTACGCTCATACAACTATTATCGATTATTTAAATACAATAAGAATGAAAAAAGCTGAAGAGTTATTAGCTGATTCTAGATACACCATCACTGAAATATCCCAGTTAGTAGGCTATGACAGTTTACAATACTTTTCACGAGTATTTAAAAAAAGAAATGGTTGTTCTCCAAGTGAATTTCGTAAACAGCTTATCAAACGTTTTCAAACGTTTTATATAGGGAAAGGAGGTGAAATATATGAAAACATTAAAAAATATCCAACTATCTGATTTTGATTTAGAAGAAGAATTCGATGATGATATCTTCGTTGAATTATCAGCAGCTGGTGATGGAAGCAGAGCCTCTAAGACTTTTAACTCAGCTACAAGCAACTGGGCAAGTGTTGGAGCTGCATTAAGCGCATTGGTTTCTAAAGGCCCTGGAAATGCTACAAACGGTTATACTGAATTGAAATGTTGCTAATCCATTTAGCATAGGGGCATAAGTTCATCTTATGCCCTTAATTAATATTAAGGAGAATTAAAAATGAAAATCGTTATATTAACACACTCAAGTTTTAGTCATGTTAATGCAATAGAGAATACTGTAAAATCCCTTTGTAAAAAGTATGAAGTTTTTTGCTTTTTAGAAGAGGAATATATAAATATATATGGAGAAGATAAAAATCTACATTACATCGCATATCATAAAGCCCTAGATAAGCAACTGAAAGAATTGCTTTTTAGACATAATCCTTTTATTGAAAAAAAAGATGTACCAACTATTGAGGATTTAGTCGCTGAAGTCAAATATCCATTAGAATATATGCTAGAAGGTTCAATGATTTATGTCAATGATCTTCTTCCTATAATCAAACAAATCAACCCTGACTATATATTAAGAGATGCATGTTCGTTATTTGGAAGAGTTATTGGCGATCAATTAAATATCCCTGTACTTGGATATACAACATCGCCTACTTTTACAGATTTATTTGTTGAAAGTCATCTTAGAAAATATCTACCATTCTCTTTAAAAAGAGAATTAGATACTTTATCTGACGAACAAATTAACTCACTTTATACTATGATTAAAAAACAATTTACTAAAACATGTACTAAGTATGGTATACGCACTCTACCATTAAATTATTTAACTTGTCCAGACGAAAAAATGAACTTTTGTTATGGATCAAAGCGTCTAAATTTTATTGCTCAAGAGGAGACTAAAAAGTATCTTTTTATGAAACCAAAAATTTTTGAAGTGCCAGAAAGAATTGAAAATAATAAAGATACGATAGTTGTATCAAGTGGCAGTTTAATTAATTTTCCAGTTAAATTATATAATTATATTATTAACGCATATAAAAAAGAACCTTATCAAGTTGAAATATCACAAAAGTATTTTGGTACAGATGTTTTTAAAATTACCAATTTACCTTCTCATATCCATTTTCATAAATATATAAAACAAACAGAGTTACTCCAAAGAGCACATCTTTTAATAACACATGGAGGATATAATTCTATCCTAGAAGCGATTTACTATGAAGTCCCAATTCTTGTTTATGCAATAACACATGATCAGTTTATCAATTCACAAAGAATTGAAGAATTAAATATTGGTTTTGATTTAAGACATATGGAATTATCTGGCTATAACATTAATAAAATATCTCACAAACTCATGGATTCTGTTGAAATAAAAGAACATATAAAAGATTTAAAATCTGAAATCATTGCACTTCATAATGATGAGGTAAGAAAATATATAGATGAGGATTATGTAAATGGTAATCTCTAAGCAAAAAAATATTTTAGCATTGGTTGGTTCAAATCATATCAATGGTTTTACGAGAAATATTATTCAATTGTTAAAAGATAATTTACATGCAAGAAATGAGAATATAGATTTTCAAATCATAGATACAACTGAAATAGACATCAATGTTTGTAGGGGCTGCAATACTTGTTTTGAGAAAGGATTGTGTCCTCTAGATAGGCAAGATGATATGGGACAATTAAAAGCAATGTTAGATAATGCAGATGTTATTATTTTAGCTTGTCCAGTCTATCTCATGCATGTTTCATCTCCAATGAAAATTCTATTAGATAGACTATCATATTGGTGTCATTTATTAAAACTTCGTAATAAACTACTTGTAACAGTTATAACAACAAGTCGCTCAGGAGCAAATGAAACAAATAATTATTTAAAATACATCGGTTCAGGTATGGGCTTGCTTCCAATCAGTGAAATTATTTTCACGCATAGCAGCGATATAGATGAACTTATCCATAAAATTAATAAATCAGCTTACATTATTAATCAATATCTTATAGAAAAAAAAGAAATCCATTCGAATCAATTTCTGGAAGAAACATTTGCAATAGAAAAATTAGATAAATCATTACAATTAGATTCAAGTTTTGAAAAACAATATTGGCAAAGTCATGGATTATTCAATTGTTCTTCTTTTGAAGACGTCTTATCCTTAGAGAAAGAGAGAAAAAAATAATATGGCCCAAATACATTGTATATATCAACACGATTCAAACGATTGTGGACCTGCTTGTATATCGACAATATGCAGTTATTATGGAAAAAAGATTCCTATTGCAATTATAAAACAATATGCAAAAACAAATTTAGAGGGAACTTCAGGAAAAGGAATGAAAATTGCTCTAGCAAAATTGGGTTTAGCCTCTAGAGGAAAACTTCTCACCACCATTGATGATAATGAAAAAGAAACTCTTATACTACCTTGCATTGCATGTTTGAAAAACACAAGTTCTTCTCTTCATTTTGTGATTATTTACAAAATATCTCATAAGTACCTTTATGTTTGTGATCCACTCAAAGGTAAAAGAAAGATTTTAAGAGAATCTTTTCCTATAGAGTTTACTGGTCATATTCTTGAGGTTATCCCTACTGAAAAGTTTGAAAAAAACAAAAATTATTATTCTACATCATTTCATGTTTTTAAGAAATTATTTAATAGTGAATTAAAATTAACATTACTTATTTTTTTCTTATCATTAATTGTAACCTTACTCAGTATTTTATCAATTTTATACAACAAAATACTATTTGATAATATTATCCCAAACGGATTGAGTGCACAATTACCTAAAATTTTCATAACTTTTGCCTCTATAATTATCATCAGCAATATTTTCTCATTTATGAGACAGTACTTCATATTTCAATATTCAAAAAGACTCGATGAAAAACTCTTGCTAAATCTTTACAAAAAAACAATTCTGTTGCCTTTTGATTTTTTTGCCAATCGTCAGGCTGGCGATATTTTATCTAGATTTGATGATGCAATCAGTATCAGAGAAACATTATCAACAGTTTGTATATCTTTAATTATGGATGTTGTGCTTTCTATTGGTGCAGGTTTTATACTATGCTATATGAATAGGACTTTATTTATTCTTACTTTGTTTCCTATTCTTATTTATGCTTTCACTGTCATTGTATTTAGAAAAATAATTACAAGACTTAACTATGAAAATATGAAATATAACGCATCACTCAATTCCTTATTAATTGAAATGATATCTGGAATTGAACTTATCAAAAGTTTTTGTATTGAAAATGCCTTTATTCATAAAATAACAGATAACTTTAAAAAAATGTTATCTAAAGGTACAAAAGTAGCTTGTACAATTAGTCTCCAAATAACGATTCAAGAAATTGTAAGTCATATCTTTACTCTTTTAGTACTCACATTAGGTAGTTATTATATAATTAGTCAGCATATGAGCATTGGGACTTTAATGACGTTTAATACTTTACTTGTTTATTTCTTTAATCCCATTGAAAAGATACTTCAACTACAGAATAATTTTCAAAAATCAATAATTGCGATTAATAGACTTACTGAGATTATTGAGTTACCAACTGAATTCAACAATGAAGAAGAAATAGAAAGCATCATTAATGGTGATATAGTCATAGAAAACTTACAATTTGGTTATAACACTAAATATAATGTATTTGAAAATTTGAATCTAATTATTCCCCACAATAAAAAAGTAGCTATTATAGGAAAAAGTGGCTCAGGAAAAACAACTTTAATTAGACTTATTATGAGACTCTATAATTATGAAAAAGGGCATATTTATATTAATCATAAAAACATTATTGATTTTAATAAGCAATCTTTACGTAAAATCATAGGCTATGTAGGTCAAGACTCTTTCTTTTTCTCAGGATCTATCTTGGAAAATATTAATCTGCATCATCAAAATTCTATGGAACGTGTCATAGAGGTATGTAAAATGGTAAAAATTCATGATTTTATTTCCTCTCTCCCCAATACTTACATGAGCCAGATATCTGAAAATGGAAGAAACTTTTCTGCTGGTCAAAAACAAAGACTATCTTTAGCTAGAGCAATTCTTCTCAATCCTAAAATACTCATTTTGGATGAAGCAACTTCAAATTTAGATGTTGAAACAGAATTAGAAATAGATAGTGTTCTTTCCAAATTAACATCTCAAATGACTGTCATTATGATAGCACATAGATTAAGTACTATCTCTCGTTGCGATCAAATATTATTTCTTGAAAATGGTCAACTCGTTGAGCATGGATCTCATGAAGAATTATTACGTCTCAATAAACGATATCATGAACTATGGATCAAAAGAGAAGTCATAAAATAAATAAAATATGTTGTAATTTTTAAAAAACGTGGTATTATATAGATAGACGATATATCGCAATACGATATATAGATAATCTTTATATCGTAAAACTTTATAAATGGAGGTGGATGAATTGAAATCTAATCCTTTAACTGAATCGACGTTCTATATACTTCTTGCATTAGCAAGTGAACCATTACATGGGTATGGCATTATCAAAAAGGTTGAGCTCTTAAGTGAAAATACTATTATCCTTGCGGCAGGAACTCTCTATGGAGCACTAGAGAATTTAAAAAAATCTCATCTTGTAGATCAAATGTTGATTCAGGATAACTCAAGGCGTAAAGTGTACCAAATAACTGATACTGGATTAGAAGTTTTATCTCATGATTATTTACGAATGAAAAAATTATGTTTGATTGCAGAAAGCATTTTAAAAAAAGGAGAGAAATAATATGTTAAGAATCAAACCATATCTAGGTAGTAAGTCAACAGAGGATTACTTAAATAAAAAAGCTCAGAAAGGATATGAACTAGAAAGTATTACTTCTTTTGGATTGTTTGTTCCATTACGATTGGATGCATATAGTTTCAAAAAAACATTAAAAACCAAGAGAGTATATAGAGTAGACAGTAGAAAGATTAAGAAAGAAGACTTTAAAGAGTATCAACAGATTTTCATGGATGATGGATGGAAATATTTTAAGAATAATTTTGCAAACGATGAATATAATAGTGACTATATATTTTATTCAGAAGATTCAACTAAGAATCAAATCTTTTCTGATCCTGAATCAGAAAAGTTAAGAAATAAGGAAAACGCAGCATCAAGTTTATATAAAGGAATATTCTTATTCATGGTATTTCTATTTTTCTCAATCATATTTCCAGCACCACTTGCTGGAAACAATAGTACCATAATTGGATTTATATTTCATAATATCTATATAATAGTAGCTATTTTCATTATAATAACCTCGCTAATAAGATATTTTAAAAACAGGTAATTACAAATTTTATTTAATCTTTTTAATTATTAAATAAATTTATGGTTTATTTTTATAAATCTGATGATAAAACTAAATATATATTCATGAATATATTTTCATTTTTTGATATTTGAGCACTCATTATGAGTGCTTTTATCATTTAATGTCAAAATATTTCCACTTGTTTAAATATTATTGTAATTAAAAAAGATGTCTTTAAAATAGTATCTGAGGAGTACCTATAAATATTATTTTCTTATTCTATAAATTAATATGCTAGTGCTTGCAATCACAAAATTATTAATATAGAAATAATATTTATCAGGACCAAAAAGCACAATTATAGTGCTTTTTTATATTCTTTTCTTCTTATTGCATATTTTGACCTCTTGTGACAGGAATATATAAAAATAGTTTTTTTTCAACTATAATAAATGTGTAATAACAATCAAGGAGAAGAGTATTATGAAAACAATCGAACAAGCACTAACTGACAATTCATTTCATCAGGCACATAATATTGGCTGTGATTTCTGTGTGACTCCAGATCATTATAAGACCGCTCATTTTACAACACTTAAAAATGGCAAGCAGATATGCAACTATTGTAAAAATCATGTTAGAAAACAATTTAAAGGCATAAAGCAGCTAAAAGAGGACATCAATTTAAAGGAAGGAGAAAAAATTGGTGTCATGGTCAGTGGTGGCAAAGATGGATTATATGCATGGATGACACTATGTAATATATTTGGACCAGAGAATGTTATAGCATTCAATCATCATAAATCTGGATTAGTACATCCCTTCGCATATGAAAATCTTTTAAATGCTTCTCGAATTCTAAAGAGTCAATTAATTATTGTTGAAGATAATGATTTCATTATTCGCTTCCGTAAGAATTTAGAAGCATTTGTTAAAAAACCTGATCCTGCAATGACAAGGGTAGCTTTATGTGCGGGATGTAGATATGGTATAACTGGTAATCTTTATAGATTAGCAGATGAAAAGTATAAAATAAAAAAATTTGTAAGTGCTGCATCTTATTTAGAGTTGGCTCCTTTTAAAGCAGAATTATTAAAGGAAAAAGGAAATGGAAACAATAAATATGGACTTCTAAAAGGATTAATTGAAAATGAAAAATATAACTTTGATGATAATATTGAAATCATTCTCAATGATGACGATTTAGCATATAAAAGTATATCTAATGGTAAAAAAACAATCTCACATGAATTTAAAAACTATAAACTATTTGATTTAGATGATTATATTGAAAATAATCCAGATGAATATGAAAAAGCTGTTACAGAGAGATTATCTTGGAAAAGGCCTGAAAAGAGTTGGCATTTTGATTGTATCATAGAGGAATTTAAAGATTTCTTTTATTATGGAACATTAGGATATACTGAAAATGAATTCAAACTTTCTCAAATGATTCGCTATAATCTTATATCTCGTGATGATGCTTTAAAAGAGATTTATCACTATAGAAATAAAATGAAGAATAGTTTAAAAACTATCCTTCAACTCTTAGATGAATTACATTTATCCTATCTGAATGATGAATTTATTCAATTTTTTAAAAATAGTAAATACTATCAATAAATCATATTTATAATGATTTTATTAAACTGTAAATAAACTATCAATTTTACAGTTTTTTATTTTTATATTATATATACAAAACATTTAAAAAGTCGAAATTCTTCATATACAAAGGATTTCGACATCATTTCAATGGCGTCCCTGACTGGATTCGAACCAGCGGCGTTTCGCTTAGGAGAGGCACTCCTAAAGGTCAATCAGCTACCTTCTAAGTTTAAATAATCCCCGTATTTACTGGGTTTTCACGGCATCAGGATGTTATCCTGTACCTCAGTATTTCTGCTGATTTTAAGGTGTTTTATGCACTTGAATTTGCAGGTGATTAGCAAAAAAGCAGGAGTTTGGAAAATACTAAATAGTAAAAACAAGCCGCTGCTGTGTGGATGCGTCCTTTCTGGTGTTAGGACGGCTCTCCTGATCTGCTCTGTAACTTCTCAAGAACAGTATGTAAATAATAGACTGAAAGAAAGAGGACAACCCATGTTGGATTGTCCTCTTGTGTTTCTTTTGGTGCAGATGCTTGCTCTATGATCTATTACTTCAATCTACACACACTTTTCTTTTATGACTCATTATATCTTTTCTTTGCAATGCTTCCTGTATAACGGTATAAGGCACATCGAATACATAGCGTGAAAAATCTTCTAACTGTTTTTTAGGATAGGCAGACAAAGGCGTTTCATCTCAAACCAGACGGCCCGCTTATGATAGGTCAGGTCGGATACATCCTGACATCCTATTTTGACCTGCATATCCGAAAAAATATCTTTCAATCAATCACTCCAATCTTAATACGATATAGCAGAAGGAGCCATTGCTCCATAGATGACTACGCATCCATTTGCAACGGCTCCTCAGTGTCATATGGTTTTCGCCAGTGATTTCAAAAGGGCTGCCATTTCTGGATTGGCAAGAAGTTTCTGAAGCAGCTCCTGTTCAGTCTGTGTTTCTTTAGGTTCGGTTGTTTCCTCCGGTTCTTCAACTGCTGGGGTTGATTTGCTCTGGTAGAACTGCTCCTCAAATCGTTGCGCATTTAAACGTCTGTCCTCGTCTATGATATGAGAATACACATCGGCTACCATCTTGACCTGTGCGTGGCCGGAATCCCCCTGTACGGATTTCATATCACCACCGTTGAGTTTCAGCTTATAAGTGATACTTGAATGTCTGAAACTGTGAAATACGACAGGCGGCAAGTCGTGATCTTTGATCAGCTTTCCTAAAGCTCGATTAATAACCTGTCCTTCAATCGGTCTGCCGCAGGAAGAAGCGAATACGAGATTAAAGTCCAAGTATTCGTCTCCAAACAGTGCCTTGTAGTTTTCAATTTCCTCGCGTCGATCAACTAGCATTTCCGCAACTGTTTTCGGAAGAAATATCTTTCGGATACTGGTTTTTGTTTTCGGCTCTTTCAGCACCAGCGCTGTGTGTGTACTTGCCAGCGCAGGCGGGAATTTAAAGACAACTCCTTTTTCACCCAACTGTTCCAACGCATTGCGATTAACACGCTGAAGCTCTTTGTTGACAAAGATGTAGGCACATCCATTTTTTATGCTGTCCTCTGAAATGTCGACACAGTCCCAGGTCAGTCCGAGAAGCTCACCCATTCGCAATGAGCAGGAAAATGCAAGATTCAGTGCCAATGCCAGATTGTCATCGTCACAAACTTCCAATGCTTTGAACAGTGTTTCTGCTGTCCAGATTGCACGCTCTTTATGTTCTTCTTTTGGAAGGGTAGCATTAAGAACAGGATTCCTTGACATCAGTTCCCATTTTACTGCCTGATTAAAGGCATTGCGGAGCAACTTATGAATCTCTCTGACCGTATGAGCCGTGAGACATTCATTGTTCGGCCTGCGGTTATTTACCACCTTTGCCTTGACCGATAATAAGCTCTGATAGAATTTGTCCATCGTTCTCGGTGTCAGATCTTCCAGTTTAATATCTCCAATCAGCGGAGTAATATAATTGAAGATCAGGCTTCGCCTTGCTTCATAGGTCGATAATGCCCAGGTATTCACACCATAAATAGACATGTATTCTTCCAGAAGATCACTGACCGTCTTAGCGGAAGGGGCAATAAAAGTACCTGTCTCCTGTTCAAATTCAACCTGCACTTTGCGCTTTTTGGCTTCGGCATTAGTAGCAAATGTTTCCCACTTTTGCCTCTTTACGCCGTTTTCATCCGTATAGCTGTAAACCACAGAATAGCGGTTTTTTCTCTTAACAATAGATGCCATGTAAAACACCTCCTTATTCTCTTGTTTCGAGCCATGCATCAAAACTGCTTTTTACGATTCTGATGCCACGATTCAATCGAACACTCTGAAACACATTCTGATTTATCAGCTTATATGCAGTGGGGCGGCTTATTCCAAGAATCTGCCGAATTTCTGCAACAGTATAGCTTTTCTTATTCGGAGCAGTTATTGAAACTCCATTTAATTCAGCGATGCGATCTTCAAACATGCTGCCACCTCCTCATTTTTGATAACTTTCTTATAGTGAGATTGCGAATTGTACCAATCTTCAAAGCTATCTATGTAAATACGGGTGTACATTCCAACCTTTACCGTTTTGAAGGGTTTCTTCTTCATCAAGTCATATAGGGTTCCTTCAGCAATCCCAAGTAAGCGGGCAGTTTCCTGAATTGACATTGTGATGGATTTCCAATTCTTTCCCGGTGCTTCACCAATTATTTTCTTATAATGAAGCTGGTTAGCGTACCAGTTTTCAAAGCTCTCGATCATCACACGCATCTTACCGCCTATGATGACCGTATCAAAATAGTTCTTTTTCACGAGCCAGTATGATTCCGTCTTGCCAAGCCCAAGAAGCCGACGCATTTCTCGCACGGACATGCTTTTCTTTTTCATTGTGTTTTCCTCCGATTCATTTTTTTCGGCTCGTCAGCCGTTAGGGTATGCTATATAGCCAAGCATCTCTGCTTGGCTATATAGTAGGGAAAACCGAAGAAAAAGTGAAATGTGCAAATTCGATAGTTCAAGGGATTTTTCACACTTGACAAGTATCCATCTGTTTATCAAGCCACTCGTCAAAGCTCTTTTTTGAAATACGGATATTGCCGCCGATACGGACACTGTGGAATACGCCGGATTTCACAAGATTATAGGCAGAATTCCTGCCGATGCCTAAAATGTCCTGGATCTCATCTACTGTATAAATTCTTTTCTCATATGGAATACTCGGCATAGCTTCTGTATCCTTATTTAATGCTGCAATTCTATCCTCAAACATGAGAAATCCTCCTTTCTGCTTTCAGCTCTTTTTCTGCGCCCATGCTGATGAATAGGGGTAAAACAATCTTTTCCATAGATTGTTTATCAAGCTGTGTTACCTTCTCTTTGAGACGGCTTTTGTCAATCGTGCGCACCTGTTCAAAGAGAATAATTGAATTTTCGGGAAGCCCATCAACATCTTCCAAATAGTAATGTGTCGGCAGCTTCGTTTTCTTTCGTACTCGGCTCGTAATGGCAGCAACAATGACCGTAGGGCTGAACCTGTTTCCTGTATCATTGGAAAGAATGAGGACAGGTCTTGTGCCGCCCTGTTCAGAGCCGATATGCGGATCAAGTTTTGCGTAGTAAATATCTCCACGTCTGACAGTTCTTTTCATTTGAATGCCCTCCAATCTATATTTGACATACGGTTTCTGTCTATGTAATAAGCCAGGCAAAAGGCTTTTCGAGATCGGGAGCATATAAAACAAAGCTCTGTTCTCAGTAATAACCTTGTGTCTGGCTTTATGGTCATGGCATTTCTATTTGTCCTCGACACCCCGAAATGCAAATGCGCAAAAGCGCAGGGAAGTCGCCAAACGGTCAGCAGCGAACTGACTCCACGGGAGTTT
>NZ_CFJNYH010000051.1:0-17715 GCF_984815275.1 Coprobacillus sp. | reverse complement strand
GATTTTCTTTTCTATATATATTTTCTTTTAGCAATCTTTGTGTTATGATATATCTGTAATATACCTCTTCTATTTTATCAAGGAGGTCTATATGTATACTGTGACTCATCATGATGTTCTATTGAACACTACACCAGATCCAACTCTCAAGGACTTCTTTAAACAAAAGGAGCGATTTGCTGACCTTATCAACTGTCTTCTTTTTCACGGACATACTGTACTGTGTGATGAAAATCTATCTCTCTATGACTCTAACAGTTCTACTGTTTTTGATCATAAGGCTATAGAAATGAGCGTTAACAAGGGAAGAGATATTATGATGAGAGTCAATCATAATGATTTGGCTCTACTGATTGGCCTTGAAAACCAACAGACAATTGATTATACTATGCCCTTTCGGATATTGGTTTATGATACGATTACATACAATCAGCAGTTGAACATACTCAATGATGCTGCTAGGAAGTCATTTCATCCACTACCAGTTACAACCTGTGTGCTTTACTATGGCGATAAAAAATGGATTCAGCCGCATACCCTCACAGAAATAATGAAGATACCCCATACATATAGGGATTTGATTAATGATTGGAATGGTCATATCTATGATATCAAGGATATTGACCTCAGCAAGTTAAGACAGCCAGATAATTATATGATGGTAAAAGCAGTACAGATATTTTATAGCTGGGATAAGAATATAGAGAGTCTAAGAGATATGATATTAACTAAGGAAGTTGCAGTTGTTGTAGCTACAATTATAGGTAACAAGAAATTCAGTATCAAAGTCCAGAAAGAAGAAAGCGAGGAGATAAATATGTGCACTGTATTTGATGAATATGTCAGAGAAAGAGAAATGAAAGGTGAAATTAAGGGAAAAGTTTCACTACTATTAACACAATTAAAAAGCAAGTTTGGAGTTTTATCTGATGAATTAATCATGAAATTAGAGACAAGTACAGCTGATGAACTTAATCAAGTGACACTGACTATACTCAATGCAAAAACTGAAGAAGATATATTAAAAACTTGGAGTTAAAAAAGTCTATTGTATTCAAACTCAATTGAATATCCAAATGTATTAAAAGTTCAGCATTTTTCATACAATTAAAATAAAAGCTGTACTTTTTTCCCAGAGTTCTTATGAACTCTTTTTTTTATTTCTTTTCTAAGTAAAATAGAAAGTACAAGGAGGAGAAATGAATGAATAAAAAAGATATTTTACAACAAGAACATGAACTTGTATTTGAATCATTTCAACATGCTTTTGGATTAAAATTTGGTTTAGAGTTAATCGATTATATTCAATCACATCAACTTAAAAGTGTAGGAGTTCGTATTGTTTATAAAGGGTTAGTTATATTTCAATATCTTATGGATGGAAAAAGTGAAGATATATGGCTCAAAAGAAAAGAACGAACAGTAATCGAGAGCGGTCATTCTTCATACTATACTTTTCTACATCAAGATCAGTATTCTACATGGATTGATAATGACAATTATACTCTTGGTGGAGGAGGGTTTCCAATTACTGAAAATCAACAAGTTGTTGGTGCTATTTGCATATCTGGCTTAAAACATGATGAAGATCATCAATTAATTGTAGAAATTTTAAGAAAATTATTAAAGGAGGATCATTTATGAAACTAGGAATACTTGGCACTGGAATGATTGTAAAGGACTTATTAACAACCATTCATGAATTGAAAATTGAGTCTATCTATATTCTAGGGACTCAGCAAACAGAAGAAGAAACAAAATCGCTTTGTGAACAATATCATCTAGATGGATATGATTTAAATTATGATGATTTGTTAAAACGTAATATTGATACTATTTATGTCGCTTTACCTAATCACTTACATTATACATTTGCTAAAAAAGCATTAGAAAATGGAAAACATGTGATTATTGAAAAACCTATTACTGCAAATACTTTTGAACTCAAAGAATTAATCAAGATTGCAAAAACAAAACACCTTTTCATGATGGAAGCTATGAATATACATTACCTTCCCGCCTACCAAACCTTAAAAGAAAATATTCATAGAATTGGTCAACCTAAAATTGTGAGTTTTAATTACAGTCAATATTCATCACGTTATGATGATTTTAAACAAAACAAGATTCATCCTGCTTTCGATTATCATAAAGCTGGTGGTGCATTAATGGACTTAAATGTCTATAACATACATGGAATTGTTGGATTATTTGGTAAACCAAAAAGAATTCAATACCTTGCAAACATTGAAAAACAGATTGATACAAGTGGTATATTAACATTAGATTATGGAAATTTTAAAGCAGTCAGTATTGGTGCTAAAGATTGTAAAGCGCCAGTTATGTTAACACTGCAAGGTGATCAAGGTGTTTTACGTATAGATACACCGATTAACCAACTCACAAAATTTGAATATATCAATAACCAAAATGAGAGTATAATTATCAATAAAGATGAAAACAAACATCGTCTTTTCTATGAATTCAAACAATTTATTAACATGATAGATTATCATGATGAAATGAAAGTCAATTATATGTTAGAAATTAGTTTCATAGTAAGTGAAATTATGCAGGAAGCAAGATTACAAGAAGGGATTGTATTTGATAATGATAAATAAACAAATGACAGTTGGATATATAGGCAATGGGAAAAGTGCAAATCGCTATCACATTCCGTTCGTTTTACAAAGACAGGATAAAATCAAAATCAAGATGATTTATACTCTTGATCATTCACGTGATATCTGGGATGAGATTCCTGGTGTTTTCTATACTGAAAATCTTGATGAATTATTAAATGATAAAGATATTCAAGTTATTGTTATTTCTACTCCATCAGCTTTTCATTATGATTATGCAAAAATGGTCCTTCATGCTGGCAATCATTGCGTTGTTGAAAAGCCTTTTGCTGATACCTATCAGCAGGCACAGGAAATCTTTGAACTCGCTAAACAAAAAAATCTGACTGTAGAATGTTATCAAAACCGTAGGTTCGATAGTGATTTTCTAACTGTCCAAAAAGTGATTGAATCTGGTAAATTAGGTGATTTATTAGAATTAGAGATGCATTTTGATTACTATCGACCACACATTCCAGAATCTGTTTATGAATTCAGCGCTATTAATTCCTATCTTTATGGACACGGCTGCCATACCCTTGATCAAGTGATTTCTTATTTTGGTAAACCAGACCATATTCATTATGATGTCCGTCAATTACTTGGTATTGGCAGAATGAATGATTACTTTGATTTGGATTTATACTATGGAACTTTGAAAGTTTCTGTAAAGTCTAGTTACTATCGCATTAAGGAAAGACCAAGTTTTGTTATTTATGGTAAGAAAGGTATGTTTATTAAAGAGAAAAAAGATAAACAAGAAGAACATTTAAAGTTGTTCTATATGCCTCATCACAATGATTTTGGTGTAGATTTACCCCATGAGTATGGAACTTTAACTTACTATGATGAAAACAACATTTATCATGAGGAGAAAGTCATCTCAGTAAATGGAGATTATGGTCGTTATTATGATGACTTGTATGAAACAATTATAAATAATGCAAAACCACTTGTCACACCTGAACAAACACTCTTACAAATTGAAATATTAGAAAAAGGCATCGTAGGTTTAAAATAAAATGTTATCAATATAGCCAGAGGTCGATTTGACTTCTGGCTATATTGATAGATATAATTATTGCACACACTTAATAATTCCCATTTTATAGGCATATAATAATAACTTTAATTGATTGATTCGCTGAATTAAATCTATTCCAATATCACTATCTTTCACTAATATTCTATGAATATATGTTTCAATATCATGAGATTGTGAATGAATATCACTATTGATATTTAAAACTCTATCCATTCCCTTAAATGGAGTATGGGATTTTAAACGTAAACCATGAGAATTAGAAATAAGAGTATATCCTGCAATGCCTGTTTCTTTTTGATATGCTTTACAAAATCCTCCATCTATAATAATGACTTTTCCATTTGCTCTTAAAGGTGTTTCATGACATTTAACAGGAGTGTGTCCATTAATAATATGAGATAATTTTATATTCATATGAAATTCCTCTAAAATAGATAAACAACATTCTTCCCTATTATAGAATTGATAATAGGGATTTCTTTTTTCCAACCACATTGACTGATCCTTGATAAAAAATCTTTCAAATGTTTTGAGTTGTCTTCCAGATAATGGTGAATCTATACTACTCCATAAATAAAACATAAAATCTATAGCTTCACTATCTTCATGAAAATATGCATTTCTTGCTTGTTGATCACAATAATCAAAAAAACTTTTTCCTTTATAAATTGTTCCATTTATTTTGATTTCTTTGAGATATCCTTGTTCGTTTAAAGGTACACACCCATGAAATAACAAAGTATTATTACTACACAAATACATACTTCCTTTCTGATAAAGAAACGAAACATGCTGTTGAAGTTTTTCGCTACTCATAAATTCTTTTTTTAGTTTTTGAATAATTGTATTTTCATATTCATTTAATTCATAGCGACAGTCTTCTTCAAAAATATCTTCTAAAATGTAATTCTTTGTTCCTAATTGTATTTGATTATTTTTAACAAGATGAAGCTTCAACTGTTCATTCATCTGATATTCTGGATGTTTTAGTATAAGAGCTGCTTCGGTTTTTAAAACCATAATTGATATCCACTGCATCATTGCCTGAAGACGCTTTAATTTTGGATATCTGCGTTTTGCATATCGTTCTAAAGATCGTAAGGAAATGGCATAAATGTTCTCTAGAATTTCTTCATTATGATAAACAAGACAGTTTCTTATCACTCTTGTTATACATGCTTCATTTCCACAAGCTGCTCCCATCCATAAAATATCATGATTTCCCCATTGAATATCTACATTATGATGTTTTATCAAAAGTTCAATAATTTTATCTGGTCTTGACCCTCGATCAAAAATATCTCCAACAATATGCAGTTTATCAACTGCCAATCTTTTAATTAATTGAGTCATCATTATTATAAAATCATGAGCCATGTCAACCGTTATAATACTCTCTATAATGTGATGTTGATATTCTTTTTGATAATGGCTATCATGATCTCTTTCATTAATCAATTCCTCTATAATATAATTCCAGCCTTCAGGAATTGCCTTTCTTACTTTAGAACGCGTATATTTTAAAGATAGTTTCTTGATTAAGATAATTAAATAACAAATATTTTGATGATACCAACTTTGATCCAATTTGCCATCTTTTTCAACTTTTTCCATCTTTTCATTTGGGTAATAAATGAGAGTTGCTAATTCTTCCATTTCATCTTTTGACAATTCACTGCTAAAATAATCTTTAATCTTTTCTTTAATTACTCCTGAGCAATTATTGATAATATGATGAAATGCCTCATATTCTCCATGCAAGTCAGACATGAAATGTTCAGTTCCTTTAGGTAAGTTTAAAATAGACTGTAAATTAATAATTTCACGACATACATCTTTGATTGTTGGAAACTGTTTAGATAAGAGTTCATAGTATTCTAAATCTTTTGCATCGAACTCAACATTCTTTAATTTTTTATCATTTATATACATATCTTCACCCCTTTCTTTTAAATAATAAAGGAAGACGTAACATCTTCCTTTATTATTTAATCAATTTGAATTGAATATGAGTATATGTTTGTACGTAACGATTGAACAATTTGAACATTTTTCTTTTCTTCAAAGATATCACTTTCATTTAAACATGTTGATAATCCCAGCCATGGTTCCAGTGCAATGAAAGAACCATGATTTTGAGAAGACCAAAGGATAAAATAAGGGAAATCTTTGAATTGAATTGTCACTTTATGAGATGATTTATGTGATGCTAGAGTGACTTGACGAGATTGAAGTTCATCAAATATAATCGCATCTTTTTCAAAGAGAGAATGTACTAAGGGAAGAACTTTTTCATGATGTAATAAGGGAGTTCGCTGCTGAATATCTATAAGTCCTGTTTCTGTTATTGGTAAAGGTATAGAACAATTCTCTTCTTTTTCAAATTCAATATAATAATCAGTATAATTCTCATTTTCTTGTAAAGGACAATTAAAACCAGGATGACCGCCAATAAAGAATGGCATATCATCATCACCAAAATTTTCAATAATATAACTCACTTGAATCAATTTCCCCATCAATTTATATTCAATCAATAGTCTAAATTTATAGGGGAAGGCTTTAAATAATTCATCATCTGTCATAATAGAAAATACAATACGATTCCATTCTTGGCCCTCATAGTGAAAATCTCGTTTTCTCACCAAACCATGTCGTGGAATGTGTAATTCCTTACCATCTTTGGTGATAGCTTCATCATTTCTTAAACTACCACAAATAGGAAAGAGGACCGGTGCTTGTCCACTCCAATACTCTGGATTTCCTTGCCATAAATATTCAATTCCTAAAGGACTTTTAATAGATGAAAGTGTTCCACCTACTGAATTAAAAGTTAATGAGAGAAATTCATTTTCTAAATAATATTCCATAATATCACCTAGAAGGCCTTTCCAGCACTACCACAAACTTTAATCTTATCCATAACATATTTTTTGACTTCATCACGACCCTTAGAATTATATTTTTTAGGATCAATTGTATCTGGTGCATCATGTAAAACTTCATTTACACCTTTAGAAAATGCAATTCTTAGATCAGTGGCATAATTGACTTTACATATGCCACGACGAATACACTCTTTGACAACTTCATCAGGAACCCCTGATGTTCCATGTAAAACAAGTGGAATAGACACAACTTTTTGAATCTCACTTAATCTTTCTACATCAACTTTAGGTGTCCCTTTGTAAACCCCATGTGCAGTTCCTATAGCAACTGCTAAAGAGTCAACTCCTGTCTTTTCAACAAATTCAATTGCTTCTCGTGGATCAGTGTAAGGATTATCGTCACCACCATCTAAATCATCTTCTTTACCCCCAACTTTTCCTAACTCTGCTTCAACACAAACTCCAGATGGATGACAAGCATCTACTACTGCTTTACTAACTTTGATATTATCTTCAAATGATTCATGTGAACCATCAATCATAATTGATGTATATCCTGTTCTTAATGCTTGCATAGCTAATTCAAAACTATTTCCATGATCTAAATGCATAACAATAGGAACACTCGCTTTTTCAGCAGCTGTTTTTACATTGGCATAGAAATAAGCCAAATCTGCATACTTAACAGTTGATGGTGTTGTCTGTAAAATAACAGGAGATTGAAGTTCTTCAGCAGCTGCAACAACAGCTTGAACCATTTCCATATTTTCTACATTAAAAGCACCAATTGCATAACCACCCTTTTGTGCATCTAATAATAATTGTTTTGTTGTAACTAATGACATACATATTCCCCCTTTTCACATTCTTTTACTTTGACTTGCTGTAATATTTCTAGACATTGTGTTTCTTCAAAACTACCTGTCTCTGGTGAAAGTGCATTTGCTGTTGCAATAGCAATAGCAAATGCAAGTGCTTCTTTTGGTGTGTATTTTCTTTGCAAAGCAACTGCAAAGGCTGCAACCATAGAATCACCACACCCCACTGTGTTCACTGGTTTAATAACAGGTGGACGCGCACGCAAAACCTGATCTTTCATTACAAGTACTGCTCCGTCTGCCCCCAAAGAAACAACAACATATTGAATACCCATTTTAGCAATTTCTTGTGCATATTGAATGACTTCTTCAACTGTATTAATTTCAATACCAAACAAATTTTCCATCTCATTTTTATTAGGCTTAACCATAGTTGGTTTTGCTAATAACCCTTCTTTTAAAGACTCTCCACTACTATCAAGAATCACTTTTTTATGTTCATTTTTTATCATTTGAATTAATCTTTGATAAATATTGCATGGCAATCCCTTTGGCACGCTTCCAGAAATTGTCACGATATCACTTTTCTTGATAATATCCTGAAACAACTCTATAAAACACTTCTCCTCTTCAGGTGTAATCACACATCCTGGTTCTAGATATTCAGTTGAGCCATACTGGGGATCAAGAATATTAATACAACTTCTTGTCTCTCCAGATACATGTCCAAACTGATAAGCAATTCCATCGGTCGATAATAATGACTCTAGATATTGACCATTATATCCACCAACAAGTCCTGTAGCCAAAACATCTTCATGACATAATTTTATCACTCGAGCGACATTCAAACCTTTACCCCCTGCTGAATTTCGACAACGAGAAACTCTCATCACTTCACCATTACATATGGCTTCATCCATATAATAAGCCTTATCAATGGATGCATTAAGTGTTACTGTAGTAATCATAACCTTCTCCTATTTTTCACTATCAATTAAAATTTTTCCTTTGACAGTTCCTGGGGTTTTGAACTTCTCAAAAGCTTGAGCAATTTCACTCAAAGGTAATTTTTCATAAATAAATGAATCATCAAATTTTAAATCGCCTGTTTTAAAATAATGGGCAACTGCTTTCCATTCCTCTCCAGGAAATGGTGCACTATAAGACATCCATGATCCTGTTAAAATAAATTCCTTACGATTCATATTTTCCCATTCTTTTACTGTGAAAGACAGTTCTTTTGTTGGTGTTCCAACAAAACAAACTTCTGCTTTATTTGCTGCTAATTCAAAAGCCATTTTCATTGTTATTGTATTCCCAGCAGTTTCAAAGACATAATCATATCCATGACCATTTGTAAGCTCTATGGCATGTTCCATAAAATCATCGTGTAATGTGTTAATAGATCCCGTAGCCCCCAAGCGTTCTCCTAATTGCAAACGTTCATCTGATATATCAAATACAATAACTTCTTCTGCTCCAAATATTTTTGCCCATTGCATGACAAACATGCCAATCGTTCCACCTCCCAGAATTGCAACTTTTTTTCCACCTTTATAATTAACTCTCTGTAATCCATGTAAGGCAACTGTTGCTGGCTCAAAGAAAGCCCCCTGTTCAAAAGTCACTTCATCTTCAAACTTCACAGCATTTTTCTCTGGAGCAACAACATATTGAGCAAAACTTCCATTTTGTCTTGAACCAATAAAACTATAGTGCTTGCAAAGTGAATAGTTACCCTTTTGGCAATCTTCACATTCCATGCATGGAACAAGAGGAACGCCTGCAACTCTATCACCAACTTTTAAAGATGTAACGTTTTCACCAACTTTTGCAATTGTTCCTGAAAATTCATGTCCTAATACAATTGGAAAATTATGACAAGCACCCTCATTCACACGTGGAATATCAGAACCACATATACCTGTATATTTCACTTGAATTAAAACTTCCCCCGCTTTAGGCTCAGGTGTTATGACCTCTTCATAACGTATATCTTCTTTAGCATGTACTACTCCTGCTTTCATTTGATAACCCTCCTATTGATTTTCTAATTCTTTTGCTCTTTTCTTTGAACAACGAATTGTAAATAACCAGCAAATTACATAAATGACTGCAATGACAATCAATCCTGTCACATTTTGCAATGTAAATGTTTGAGTAAAAATATAAGTAATTGGACTTCCTCCTTGATCTAATGCAGCAACTAAATTTCCAGTACTTGTTGATCCTGTTGATGTTGCCAATGCTGTTAACCAAGGAATCGTTTGATTAGCAATCCAAATTGTCATAGTCATAATAGCAGTTCCAGATATTAATGATCTAAACAAATTACCTTTATGAACAGCTACAGCAATTGCTATAAAAAATCCAATTGTTGCTAAATCTCCAAATGGTAAAACTCTATTTCCTGGCACCAAAACTGCAATAAGTAATGTTAAAGGAATAAATAATAATCCTACTGTCACAACTTGAGGATCTCCCAACAAAACTGCTGGATCCATACCAATAAAGAACTCTGAATTTCCAAAATGTTTTGTTAATAAAACTTTAGCACGTTCTGTTAATGGCAATAGACCATCCATAATACATTTCACAATTTTAGGCATTAATACCATAACTGCTGACATTTTTATTCCTAATGGTAAAGCTGTTTGTACATCATAACCGGCTAAAAAACCAATCCCTGCTCCTAAAATGCCTCCAATAACAATTGGTTCTGCAAAAACACCAACTTTATCCTGTAAAGTATCAGCTGTTAAATCAATATCTCTTAGACCTGGAATTTTTTCAATAATTGCATCAATGACACAAGCAATTGGTCCCATATAAGCCGCTGTGCCATGTGGTACTGTTAAGCCATCTAGTTCAAAGTAATCTTGCATAAGTGGTGCCCATAAATCACCAAGTTTATAGGCTATCATAGCATGAACAATTACACCTACAATTCCAATCCAAAATTGTCCAGTCACTGCATATGCAATAGCTCCAGTAAAAGTCATATGCCAAATATTCCATATATCAATATTCACTGTCTTTGTCCACTTTAATAATAGCATAATAACATTTACCAATATTGCAATAGGTATCGCAACTGTTGCTATATTAGAAGCCCATGTTATTGGAGAGGCCCCAGGCCATCCAATATCAACAACGCTTAATGTTAAACCAAACCTTTGTGACATAGCTTGTGCTGCAGGTCCTAACTGTGCATTCATCATATCAACAATTAAACTCAAACCAACAAATCCAACTCCAATCATAAGTCCAGCTCGAATAGCCTTCCCAATCTTAATACCTAAACATATACTAATAACTGCAATCACAATTGGTAACATCACTGATGCTCCCATATCAATGATGTAGTTAATGGCATCACCAAATATTCCTAACATGTCTCATTTCCTCTCTTCTCTATTATTTGAGCACATCTAAAATAGCTTGCTCAGTTTTTTCAACATTGACTCCTGAGATAAATGGCATTCCTGTAATCAATGGAACTCCATAATCTTTTCTCACTTTTGATGTTGTGATAATTAAATCTGCTGGTAAATTAGAAGGAATTTCTGAAATTCTAATTTGACAAATTTCTACATCTATACCATTTTCTTTACATAATTCAACAACTTTATTTGCAGCAATTGTTGAAGTTGCAACTGCACCTCCACAAGCAACAATAATCTTTTTTTTCATAGTTCTTTCTCCTTCTTTTTAATAATTTCAATAATCTCTTGTTTTTCATGAACATTTAATAATTTCATTAAAACATCTGTATCCTGAATAATTGCTAAGATTCTTTGTAACTTTTCTAAATGTGCGCTTGGATCAACAACAGCTAACATAAAGATAAGCTGTACTTTCACAATGTCATCATCAGAACCCATCTGAATAAAATCAACTGGATTTTTTAATACTGCAATAGCAATTCCCGGTTTTTGGACATGTGTGACATCTGTATGCGGAATAGCTACTCCAATTCCATTCACATCTAAGCCAGTTGGAAATTCTGTTTCTCTTGTAATTAATGCATCAATATAACTTTTTTTCGCATAGTTTTCTTGAACAAGAGTACCTCCTACTTTCATCATAACATCTTTCCAGTCCGTAGCATCCACCTCATCAAAGATAATTGCTTTATCAAGTTCTTCCCAAATCACATCTTTTTCTCCTTCCAATTCTTAAAGATTTTCACCAGTGTTTTTCTTTACATACATATCGTACCATTAGACTATATATAAAAACAGTCAAAGATATTGCAAATATTTTGCAAGAAAATAAAACGGTTGAAATCACTTCACAACTTTGTGAAATCATTTCAACCATCTTGATCAAATTAATGAATATTCATATTTTTCACTAATATATGCAGCTTCATGTACATTTTTACATGTTTTCAGTGCTTCTTTAAACTCTTCATTTCTTAACATATTTACAAGGTTAAAGAAAGCCTTAAGATGCATTTTATGATCAACAGCACTTAAACAACAAACAAATTCAACTGGATCAAAATCATCTGCTCCAAAATGTACAGGATGCTTTAAACGTATTAAATTCATTCCTACTTTAACACTTCCTTGTTCCAATCCCTCATGTGGAACTGCAAAACCATCTGATAAAACAATGTAAGGCCCATTTTCTTCAATATTATGAATCATCGCATTAATATAACGTTCCTCAATATAACCATATTCTAATAATGGCAAAGCAGATAATCGTACCGCTTCTTGCCAAGTCACACATTCAACATCAAGTTGAATATGTGTCGAAGGTAATAAATGATGCAAATAAGGTGAAAATATTTCAGCATCTGCTTCAACAGATTGATGAAAGTAATCTCGAACAACCTTTCTCACAGCTTTCATCAATTCATCATGATGAACTGGTGCAATTTCATAAATTAGCGGACTTAGTTGATCAAGCAATCCTTTAGCTGATAACTCTGTTTCACCAATACGAGATGGTAAATGACGACTATTACGTAGTGCATCAATCTTATTTCCAACACGAATATAATCTTCATCATTTAATAATGGAGAAACTGTTATATAATCCACTTGACAATGAGGAAGAGGAACAGTAGAAATAATAACATCTACTTTTTTTGGATCAACGTTTTCTGCTTCATGAGCTGAAATGACATCAATAATCTGAAAATTAAAATGCTTTCTTAATTTTTCTATAAGTAATTGTGATGTTCCAATTCCTGCATGACAAGCAACAATTACATGGAATGCAACTTCTTTATTCTTTTTTCTCTCTAATGCTGCACAAATATGCACAGCAATATACCCAATTTCTATTTTATGAATTTCTCTACTCACATATTGCTTAATAATAGACAAATTCTGGTTAACTGCTTCTACAACATCTTGATTTTCCTCTAAAACTTCATCAATAATTGAACTTTCAGGATAATCAGGAGGCGTTGGTTTTAATACTGATTCTAAATGATTAGATAAGTTTTCAAAAAAATCATAATCATCATTGAGATTAATACCAAGGTCATAAGAAATATGTTCAATAAACTGTCTTGTAATTAACTGTATTTTAATAATTTTATTCTCTTTTGTCATTTGCTTCATATATTGTGAATCTACCAATAATTCACTTAAAAACTGGATTTCATTTTCTGTTGTATTGATATGACAATACTGTGAAACATATCTTAAAATATCTTGAGCCATAACATAATAATCATTATTTTTCATTTCACGATCTTCAAGATATTCACCCATCAAATGACGATTAATCATAATTCCTAAATAAAGAATAATCTTTTGAAATGATTCATCTGTCAAATAACTTTTATGTAGATGTTCTTGCTCACTTAAAACCTTTTGAATTGTTATTCTATTTCCAGCCTGTATACTAATATGACGTGAAACCATTGTATTCTCTTTTTTAGAATTTGCCAAACGCATTAAAAAAAGTCTTTTATCACTTTCTTTTCCTTCAACCCTTAAACCTTTATTTGGATGCGATGTCACTCCCAATCCGAAAGAATGAATATATTTTTTTATTTCATCAAGATCATTTATAATCGTTGCTCGACTCACAAACAAATGATCTGCAATTGTTGATAGAGTAATATACTTTGAACTATTCATTAATAATACAGATGCTACTGCAATTCTTTCTTCTTTAGAAAGTTTATAAGAATAAAGATCTTGCTCAGTTAAAAAATAGTTAATATTCGTAAAATTATCTTTTCTTTGAATTTGTCCACCAGCAATTAATTCCATTTCATCCAATTCATTATCTCTTAGTATATTATTAATAGATATTAAATCATTTCGAATTGTTCTTTGAGAAACATTGTATTTTTGGGATAAATCATCAATAGTTATATTTTTTTGTATCTCACATAAATCTTTTATAATAGATATTATTCTTTGATTCATTCATATCACCCTCAATTCTTTTTTATTATATCAATAAAATAAACTATTTTCACTAAGAGCCTCTATTACATTTCGATTGTTTTTCACAATATGATTTGCATTTTTTCTATAAAAGATATTTAATTCTCATTAACTACCTCTTGATTATATTTTATTAAAATATCTTTATTCTTTTATTATTTTTAAAAACTTTTCAATATGTATAAAAACAAATATTAAGACAATATTCTTTTCTCCTCAAATATACAGCTCTTATTTATATATAACATATCAGTTGCATAATAAAAAGAATAACTCTTTGCACTTATCATGCAAGAAATTATTCTTAATCATTTATATTATAAATCTTCACCATTAGAAGCAATCACTTTCTTATACCATTCATATGAATCTTTCTTGCTTCTTGCTAATGTTCCATGACCTTCGTTATCTCTATCCACATAGATAAAACCATAACGTTTCTTCATTTCTCCTGTTGTAAATGAAATACAGTCAATACATCCCCATGGTGTATAACCCATAAGGTCTACTCCATCTTCTTCAACAGCTTTTTTCATTTCTTTTATGTGTTCTCTTAAATAATCAATACGATATGGGTCATGACATGTTCCATCTGCTTCTTTTTGATCAATAGCACCAAATCCATTCTCTACAATAAATAATGGTTTTTCATATCTTTCATAGAAAATATTTAATGCATATCTCAACCCTTCTGGATCAATCGCCCATCCCCAGTCAGACTCTTTAATAAATGGATTTTTTACAGAATGTTCACTAGAACCATCTGTTGCCTTAGATACATCCTTATGAGCAGTTGAATCAACTGTATTTGTCATATAATAAGAAAACCCTATGTAGTCTACAGTCCCTTCTGATAAGATTTTCTTATCTTCTTCTGTAATATCAATATGGAATCCTTTTCTTTCAAACATTTTTAAAGCATATGCAGGGTAGTGTCCTCGACATTGAACATCACAGAAGAACCAACGATCATGCATCATTTGATTAGATAAAACCATATCTGCTGGTCTACAGCTATATGGATAAATTGGTACCATTGCTATCATATTTCCAATGAAAAAATCCGGATTGATTTCTTTACCAGCTTTTACAGCCAGTGCACTCGCAAGTAAAGTATGATGACCACAGATATACATAGCCTCTTCTGGATTATCATAATCTCCAAAATGAGCACCACTATTTGTCCAACCAAAAATATCATTTTTAAAATTCATTTGATTATTGATTTCATTAAAAGTCATCCAATATTTAACTTTATCTTTATACCTTGTAAAACAAACTTTTGCAAACTTTACAAAGAAATCAATTGTCTTTCTATTCATGAAACCACCATATTCTTTAGCAAGATGATAAGGCATTTCAAAATGCGATAATGTAATCACTGGTTCAATTCCATATTTCAATAATTCATCAAAAACATCATCATAGAACTTTAACCCTTCTTCATTAGGCTCACTTTCATCACCATTAGGGAAAATACGTGTCCATGCAATTGATGTTCTAAAACATTTAAATCCCATATCTGCAAACATTGCGATATCTTCTTTATAATGTCCATAAAAATCAATTCCAATATGATTTGGATAATAGTTTCCTTCTATCACACCATCTGTAATCACACGTGGTACACCATGTGCTCCAGCAGTCATTACATCAGCTACACTATATCCTTTAGAAGTATTGAGAACTCCACCTTCAAATTGATGAGCGGCTAAGGCTCCACCCCATAAAAAGTCTTTACTTAATGACATATAACTCCTCCTTCACTTTATACTCTTATTATACACAATTTTATTTTTGATTAAAATCAATTCCTTATTTTTCTTCTGTATTTATTTTTATAACAAATTAAAAATACCTAACTATAAAATCAATTTTACATTCAATTATTGCTCATTACACCTACCATATAACAAGAAAAGATAGATAAATTGTATTTATCTATCTCATCAATGAATTGATTTATAATGAGTATAAATATATTTCAAACTTACAACAGCAAGAATTCCATAGCCAATAAAAGAAAATAATATCTGTAATAGACCTTCTATGTTAGATACAAATTGTCCATGAAACAACAGAGGATATAAACTGATAAAATCTATAAAATGATAACCTCCATAAGCAAATAAAAGCGGTAATAAGAAAAGACATATACTCATAAATAAAGTTAATAAATGATTTCTGACTTTAATTCCTATAGCAAATATTCCTATAATTATAATGAACACCACATACACCTTTAATATTAGACTCATCATACATATCATTCCAATACTTACCCATGAAGGAAATAATAAAAAGTTCTGAATTGACATAGCCGGTGCAAGTAAAGAAGAAAAACCATAGGTTTGTTGCAATAAAACAAAGGGAGGTGTAAGAACAATTATTAAAAACAATATCCCAATACCAATTGATAAAGATAACTTAATATTAAGAATATAATGATTACCCCTATAAGATGTTTGAGTAATCTTATGCATTTGATTTTGATATTCATATGTTATGACTTGAGATAATCCTATAATTGTAAAGATACATAACAATAGAGTTGGCATAAAGAGCCAATTTATATCTATAAAATATTTTTGATAAGCAACAGGATAAACAAACTGTTTTTGTGGATTGTTTTGAATATCTTCATATTGCTCAAAAACTCTTTGGAAAACTTGTTCACCTCGTAATTGTTCATTAATTTGCTCTTGCATAGCATTAGCTTGCGTTTGAGTTAAAGACCCTTGCTCTCTCTTTTTGGAAATCGTCGCTAACTGTTGATTCAAATCTTGATAATGCTTTTGTTCTTGAAGTATCCATTGTTCTTTTTCATTTGTTAATGGTCCTTCTAGTCTTTTCATATATTGCTGATATATTTTTTCGTCATTATCCATATAAATTGAGATATGCTGATATTGATAACATTGGATCAAAATACATAATATGCACAATAAAAAAACTTTTTGTATAAAAAATATTTTATAACTTTCTTGTTTTATAAGTGATAATGATTGTGATTGAAAGTTTTTAAATTGTGGCAATTCAACAAGTTCTATATTCATATTTCTCTTATAATGATAAACAAATGTATCTATAATTATAAATATAATGAATAAACTTAACAATCCTATCAATATTAACATTTGCAATGATATCAGATTTTTAAAGCATGATACATTTCGATAAACCTGAAAGAAGGAGTCAGTTTGTAAAACAGAAATTAAATTAAAATATTTGAATAAGTATAAAGAATTTAAAGAAGGAATAAAAAGATATAAAAGATATTCAATAATAATTATAACTAGACTGATTATTATAGCAAATAATTTGTTCTTAGATAAGATAGCAATCAACAACATAATCAACCCAATAAAACTTGCTGCTAAACATTTCATTAAAATAAATAAACCTATAAACTGTTGAACACTCAAAGAAAAAGGACATTGAGAATACTGAGAAAGAGATTGTACACTTCTTGATAAATCACCTAATCCATAAATGACTGATGAATAAACTAACTGTCCAACCATCATCATTGTTGTAATAACTCCAACCATTATAATCATCACAAAACATTTTGCAAGCATGGTTGGATACTGACCTTGAGATGTTATTTTGATAATAGCAAACAGCTTTTTTTCCTTTTCTTCTAAAATCATAGATGAGACCAATACCATCATTGATAACATGATGAGAAAACTCGTCACAGGAAAAGACAAAGCAGATGTCACACCTTTCTCACTCTCATATATAAGAGGTGTATCTATGCGTGCTAAATAATCCTGAGCGGTTTTTTGGTTATTTTTTTGTTCAAAACTTCCATCTTTTTGAAATATAGAAATACTCGAAAGCGTCTTTGCTTTGTCTTGAATATTTTGAATATATAATGGATAATCATATAGTTTCTGAAATTCTTTTAAAATC
>NZ_CFJNYH010000050.1:0-17885 GCF_984815275.1 Coprobacillus sp. | reverse complement strand
TGATTTATCTAAAAAAGATTTTATTTATTTTCTTGACATTTTACCGAATGACTTTTTGGTAGTTCGTTAGTACAACTCATTTCTGGATCAAGTGAAGCTATTGTTTTAGATAATGGAACATTATATTTGCAAATTGTGGGACCATTTTATGCTGTGTTAGGAATTTTGATGCAAACACGTTATGCCCTTCAAGGAATTGGACAAAAATTATTACCACTTATATCAAGTGTAATTGAGTTCATTGGAAAGATTATCTTTGTTTTTGTATTCATTCCTCAATTTCAGTATATGGCAGTTATATTCTGTGAACCAGCTATCTGGTGTATTATGTGCATACAGCTTGTGTATTCATATTATCATAATCCATATATCAAGGGAGTCAAAACTGAGTAATTTCATTATATTTTTGAGTTCTCCATATGATGAATATTCATATGGAGTTGTTTTTATTTAGGAAGGAGCATGTCAGTATGTATAATCCACAACTAGATACATTTATTGCAGTTGCAGATGCTGGTAGTTTTAATAAAGCATCAGAGAAACTTTATGTATCACCCAATGCAGTGATGAAACAAATGAATTTACTAGAATCAAACTTAGGTTTGCATTTGTTTGAACGGACACATAGAGGACTTCAATTAACACCAGCTGGTCAGTCACTCTATCACGATGCCTTGTATATCATTCAATATTCTAAAGATGCAATTGCAAGAGCAAAGCACTTTAATCCCCAAAAAACTTTAAGAATTGGTGTTTCTTTTACAACACCTGTTGAATATCTCATCTCATTATGGGATAAAGTTCAAAAAATATATCCACAGTTAAAATTTGAATTAATTTCTTTTGAAAATACACCAGATAATGCAAGAGAAATCATGAAAAACTTTGGAGTGAATATTGATATGGTGGCAGGTATTTACAGTTCAAATTTATTAGAAGAAAGAAGATGTGCTGCTATGCTTCTCTATCATACTCCAGTATGTTGTGCTGTCCCTAGAAATCACCCTTTAGCTTATAAAGAAAAATTAACAATGAAAGATTTATATCATGAAACAATATTTTTACTACAGCATCATTATTTTGATGATTTTGATATCATCAGAGCAGATTTGCTTAAAAACCATTCTGCCATTCAAATAGAAGATATATCCTTTTTTAATATGGACGTCTTTAATCGTTGTGTGAATGAAAGTAAGCTCATGTTGGCAATGCCAGAATGGAAAAATATCCATCCTATGTTAAAAATCATTCCTATTGAGTGGGATTATGTGATTCCTTTTGGTATTATGTATTCACCTCATCCGAGTCATGAAGTTCAATTGTTTATAGATGCTATTGAACAATGAGAGTTATAACCTAAAGGTTCATACCTATGAAAAAACAGAGAATTCTCAAAATTCTCTGTTTTTTATATACTGTAGATGTAAGGAGGAATACAAATGAAAAATAAATTATTAAAAATGGCATTGTTATCAGTGTCAATGCTGGTTACAATTGCACCGGCAATCAATGCTAATATTCCAATGATGAAAGAGGCGTTTTCTGATATATCACTTTCATTGGTCGAAATGATTACAACAGTTCCATCATTGTTTTTAATGATATCTGTTTTGACAAGTGGGATAATTGCGAAAAAGTTCGGATATAAGCAGACAATTATGTTGGGGATTGGTATTGTTGCTGTATCAGGAATTGTTCCTGTGTTTGTGAATCATTTTTATATCGTGCTTCTATCGAGGGCATGTTTAGGATTCGGTATTGGATTATTTAATTCGTTGCTTATTACATTAATCAGCTATTTCTATGATGGTGATGAAAGAACAACTCTTATTGGGTATCATGAAGCGTTAGGTGGTTTAGGAGGTATGATGATTACATACATTGCGGGTCGATTCATGAATGTGAATTGGCAAGCACCTTTTCTTGCTTATGCTATAGCTATTCCTGTCTTTTTCTTCTTTTTAAAGGTCATACCACAGGTAGAAACAAAAGATATCTTGCAGAAATTTGAAAGCAATGTTCAAAAAGATACCACTCATCAATATGGTCGTTTTTCAAAAGTTTTTGTTTTTATGATTTTAATAGTAATAGGTGCAACTCTTAATATGACAATGGGAATTAAAGTTTCTAGTTTAATGGTAGAAGAAGGGTATGGATATGCAAGTGATGCAAGTATGGTCATTATGTTGCTGAGTTTAGGATCAATGATCTCAGGATTCTTGTTTGGAAAACTCTATAAGATTTTAAAAAATTATATTTTATCAGTAGGATTTATCATCACAGCGATAGCGATGATAATAATTGGTTTATCTCATACAGTTTGGATGAGTGTATTAGGAGGATTTTTGGTCGGATTTGGATTTAGGGTTATGATGCCAACTCTAACGCATATTGTGAATAGCTCACATTTAAAAAATCCTACACTAGCAACTTCACTACTCTTGGTAGCTTATAATTTGGGAAGTGCTTTTGCACCTTATGGCAGTATGCTGATTCAAAAATTATCATGGACAGAAGGTTTAAGAGGTATCTTTTATGTAGATGGAATTGGATTTATGATCTTGGCTTTGATTGTGGGAGTGGTTGTTACTATTCAAATATTCAAAAAGCAAAGAATGAGAGGAGGTGTGAATGATGCAAAAAGTATTAATCAATTGTCAAACGTTACAAAAGGATGATATCTTTCATATTCTCAAAGTCAATAACTATCATCCAATAGAATTTGATAATGAAAATCAAGTCATTCTTTTATTGGAATTATACGACTATCAGATCAATTTATTGACAAAGCTTATGCATAATTATAGTCAAAATCAACAGCATGAAGTATTCGTTTGTGTATGCCATAAGATATCATTTTATGGATAGAAAATCTGACTATCTGTTTTTGTTATAGCAGATTGCAGTATTGTTATTGTACTTTTCATAAGGACAAAGATAAAATAAAAGTGTAGAAAAAAAGGAGAACAGATTATGAAAACATTTCAACTGAATAATGGAGAATTGATACCAGCAGTAGGATTTGGTGTTTTTCAAATTCCTAATAATGGACCAACTTATGAAGCAACATTAGCAGCATTAAAAGCTGGTTATCGTCATATTGATACAGCGGCTGGTTATATGAATGAAAGTGATGTGGGAAAAGCCATTAAAGAGAGTGGTATTGATAGAAAAGACATTTATATTACATCTAAATTATGGTTACAGGATTATGGTTATGAAAATGCGAAGAAAGGAATAGAAAACTCTTTAAAAGCATTAAATGTTGATTATATTGATTTGTATTTATTACATCAGCCTTATGGAGACTATTTAGGAGCTTGGAAAGCGTTAGAAGAAGCATTAATAGCTGGAAAGATTAAATCTATTGGTATTTCAAACATCACTGTGAATTTATGGAATAAGTTTAAAGATGGAATGAAGATGATGCCAGTTGTGAATCAAGTAGAATTTAATCCCTTTACTCAACAAAAAGAATTAAGAAAAGTCATGGCTGAAAACAATATTTTATTAGAAGCTTGGTATCCATTAGGACATGGGAATAAAGATTTACTAGAAAATGATACAATCATATTTTTAACAAAGAAATATCATAAAAATGCTGGACAGATTATATTAAGATGGATTTATCAGGAAGGTGTTATTTCATTACCTAAATCAACCAATCCAGAAAGAATGAAAGGTAATATTGAAATCTTTGATTTTGAATTAACAGATGATGAAATGAAAGCTATGGAAGCATTGGATACTGGAAAAGCAACACACAATCCTGAAGATCCAGTCAATGAAACAAGATTAATGGGATTAAAAATACATGATTAATAGGAGGATAAGAGAATGGAGTATGTAACATTGAATAATGGTATCAAGATGCCAGCTGTTGGATTTGGAGTTTTCCAGATTAAAGAGAAAGATGAATGTGTAAGAGTTGTTTTAGATGCAATTGAGTCAGGCTATCGTTTAATTGATACAGCTCAATCCTATGGTAATGAAGAAGCAGTCGGAGAAGCAATTCAAAAAACAAATGTGCCTAGAGAAGAATTATTTATTACAACAAAAGTATGGATTACAAATTATGGTTATGAAAATGCGAAGGCATCAGTAGAAGATTCTTTAAAGAAAATGCAGTTAGATTATCTTGACTTGGTTTTATTACATCAGCCTTTTAAAAATTATCATGGTGCCTATAAAGCATTGATTGATTTATACAAAGAAGGGAAAATCAAAGCTATTGGTGTTTCTAATTTCTACCCTGATCGACTTGTTGATTTATGTTTAGATACAGAAGTGATTCCAGCAGTGAATCAAGTAGAAGTGAATCCATTTCACCAGCAAGAAAAAGCACTTCAATATAATCAAAAATATGGTGTACAATTAGAAGCATGGGCACCTTTTGCTGAAGGAAAGAATGGTGTTTTTAATAATGAAACATTAAGTGGAATTGGTCAAAAATACAATAAATCAGTTGGACAGGTGATTTTAAGATGGTTAGTTCAAAGAGGAATAATTCCACTTGCAAAAACAGTGAGAAAAGAAAGAATGTTAGAAAATATTGATATCTTTGATTTTGAATTAACTGATGAAGATATGCAGCTTATTTCTGATATGAATAAAGATACAAGTTCATTCTTTTCACATTATGATCCAGCAACAGTTGAAATGATTTGTGGTTTAAAAAGATAAAAGAACAAGGAGAAAATATTTATGGAATATGTGACTTTAAGTCATCAATTAAAAATGCCGATTTTAGGATTAGGGGTATTTCAAGTACCAGATAAAAAAGAATGTCAGGAAAGTGTTTATCAGGCAATCAAAGCTGGTTATCGCTTAATTGATACAGCAGCTTCTTATATGAATGAAGATGCTGTTGGATTAGCAGTCAAACAGGCAATAAAGGATGGTATTTGTACAAGAGAAGAATTATTTATTACATCTAAACTTTGGGTACAGGATATGCGTACTTACGAAGATGCGAAGCAGGGAATAGACAATTCATTACAAAAGAGTGGATTGGAATATTTTGATTTATACTTGCTTCATCAAGCTATAGGTGATTATTTTGCAGCGTGGCGTGCGATGGAAGATGCTTTTCGTGAAGGTAAGTTAAAGGCAATTGGTGTTTCTAATTTTTATCCTAATATCTTAACAAATTTCTGTGAAATTGTAGACATCAAACCAATGGTCAATCAAGTTGAATTGCATCCTTATTTCACACAGGAGCAGGCACTTGAAACAATGAATTATTATGGAGTGATTGCTGAAGCTTGGGCACCACTTGGTGGTGGCAGATATAATCCTTTTGAGGATGAGATGTTAATATCAATTGCTAATAAATATCAGAAAACAGTTGGACAGGTACTCTTAAGATGGAATATTCAAAGAGGTGTTGTTGTGATTCCTAAAACAACCCATATTGAAAGAATGATTGAAAATATTGATGTTTTTGATTTTGTGTTAAATGAAGAAGAAATGAATAAGATATCTGCATTAGATATGGGTTATTCAGGAACAAGAGCGAAACATTTTGAACCTGATTTTGTGAGAATGGTTCTTAACAAGAAAATACATGATTAAGGAGAGAAAAATGAGTGTCTTATTTATTAATGGTAGTCCTCATAAAAATGGGAATACAGTGAAATTAGCAGAAAGTTTTTTAAAAGATAAAGATTATGAGACATTAGATCTTGTTGATTATAAGATTTATAGTTATGGACAGAATTTTGAGGATGATCAGTTTGATGAAGTTGTTTTAAAAATGAGTCAGGCTGATACAATAATCATTGGTTCACCATTATACTGGCATAGTATGTCTGGTGCTATTCGTAATTTATTAGATAGATTTTATAATCATGTGAGTGAGAGTTTATTAAAAGGAAAGGACATGTATTTTATCTTTCAGGGATATGCACCGACTCTACAACAATTAGAAGCTGGTGAGTATACAATGAAACGTTTTGCATCATTGTATGGTATGAACTACAAAGGTATGATTACAAAATAGGATATAGTTATGGAAAAAAGACGATTAGGAAAACAGATATGTATGTTCGCCCTGTGGGGCTTGGATGTATGGGCTTTTCACATGCTTATGGATTGGCACAAGATAAGGAAACGGCAATTCAAACGATAAGGCAAGCTTATGAAATGGGATATAACTTTTTTGATACAGCAGAGTGCTATACTGGTGAAAATGCTGATGGAAGTATTTCTTATAACGAAGAACTTGTTGGTACTGCATTAAAAGACGTCAGAAATCAAGTCATAATTGTAACAAAGTTTGGCGTTGAACATAAAGGTGATCATTTAGAATTAGATAGTTCTCCTAAGAAAATACGTGAATCAATAGAAGGTAGTCTTAAGAAACTACAAACCAATTATATTGATTTATATTATCAGCATAGAATTGATCCAAATGTTGAACCAGAAGCCGTTGCACAAGTTATGAAGGAACTTATAGAAGAAGGAAAAATCAAAGCATGGGGTATTTCGGAAACCGATGAAAATTATTTACGAAGGGCTCATGCGGTTTGTCCAGTAACAGCGATCCAAAATAGATATTCCATGATGGCAAGATGGCATGAAAATCTATTCCCAGTATGTGCTGAATTAGGTATCACATATGTTGCTTTTTCACCTATGGCTAATGGTATCTTATCAGGACAATTTACACCACAATCTGCTTTTGAAAAAGGGGATTTTAGAAATAATATGCCTCAATATCAGAAAGAAGGATATCAAAAGGCAGAAAAACTATTAAGTTTATTAAAAGATTTGGCAAAAAAGAAAAACTGTACGATGGCACAATTATCATTAGCTTGGATGCTATGTAAAGAAGATTTTATTGTTCCTATTCCAGGAAGTCGAAAAGTAAACAGACTCACTGAGAATTTTGAAGCACAAGATGTCAAATTAATCAATTATGAGATTGAAAAGATAGATGCATTATTAGATAGTATTGACTTTGATATCTTTGGAGGACATTCTTCTTAGATGAAAAGTAGAGAGGAGAGAAAATATGCTATTTTATTTCACAGCTACAGGCAATTGCCTTTATGTAGCTAGAAAACTTGAAAACCAGATTTTGAGTATTCCTCAAGAATTAAAGAAAGAGAATCTTCATTATAAGGATGAAAAGATTGGAATTGTGACTCCTGTCTATGCAGGTGAATTACCTCAAATAGTCAGAAAGTTTATAGAACAGGCACATTTTGATACGGATTATTTTTATATGATATTAACATATGGAAAATCTGACAGTGTTGCTACTATTTGGAGTGAAGCATTTTGTCAAAAAAATCATATACACTTAGATTATGCACAATCTATTCTAATGGTTGATAACTATCTCCCTTCATTTGATATGGAAGAAGAGATATTAATTGATAAAAAAACAGATGCACAAATTCAAATTGCAAAAGAGAATATTGAAAAAAGAATGAAATTTATTCCTGAACCAGATCAGGCTGCTAAAGATTTATATGCTATGGCTTCAAAAAGATTTGCAAAGCACCCTGAATTAAATAATGGAGAGGCTATTATCATGACCAATCAATGTGCAGGATGTAAGATTTGTGAGCAAGTTTGCCCAATAGGTAATATAAAAGTTATTGATGGGAAAGCCAAAAGACTCAATAAGACTTGTGAATTCTGTTTAGCATGTGTTCATCATTGTCCATTTAAAGCAATTCATTTGATTACAGATAAAAATCCAGATGCACGATATCGTCATCCACAAGTGAGTTTAAAAGAAATTGTCAAGTCAAATAAACAATAAGGAGAATAAGATGAAAGTACTAATGATTAATGGCAGCCCTCATCCAAAAGGGAATACACAAACTGCCTTGAATGAAATGATAAAAATATTTGATCAACAAAATATTGATACTGAGATCATTCATATTGGAAACAAAGATATTAGAGGATGTATCGCATGTATGTCATGCAAGAAAAATGGAAAATGTATTTTTGATGATATAGTTAATGAAGTTGCCAGAAAGTTTGAAGAATGTGATGGCTTGGTTGTTGGAACACCCGTTTACTTTGGATCAGCCAATTCAACATTAATATCGTTTTTAACGCGTTTGTTTTATAGTGTACCTTTTGATAAAACAATGAAAGTAGGGGCAAGTGTTGTTGTTGCAAGACGTGGGGGCATTTCAGCAACTTATGATGAAATCAATAAATTCTTTGCGATTTCAGGAATGCCTATAGCATCAACGCAATATTGGAATGCTATTCATGGTAGAGAACAGGGAGAAGCTATGCAAGATGAAGAAGGTTTACAAACAATGAGAGTCCTTGCTAGAAATATGACTTTTTTGTTAAAGAGTATTCATGATGGTAAAGAGAAATATGGAATACCAGAAAAGGAAGAGTTTACAAGAACAAACTTTATTCGATAAGAGTTGAGTTTTGTTTGATAATAGGTTTTCTGAATGATAAAATAAGAAAAAGGATTTGTAAATATGAAAATCTAAGGAGAAAACCTATGGCAAATGAAACATTTGATTTTAAAGCATGGATTTTAAAACATTCAAATGATGAATATCGGATGACTTTAGAAAATGATCAGTTGATTATGTTAAGAACTGATTATGGTGAAGCATCTATTCAATTTACAGAGATAGAGGAAAATACAATTGTTGAATTTAAAATAACATTTGATAAAGATCATTCTGTTAAATTTTATCTTCATTTTGAATTAAATGATGAAAATCATGCAAAACAATTATATGATGAAATGGTTGAAACACTGATTGGATTAAAAGATCAAAAAACATTAAAAGTTTTATTATCATGTTCTGCTGGTTTGACGACGTCTATGTTTGCTGAAAATTTGAATTCTGTTGCTGAAATGCTAGGGCTTGACTATCATTTCGATGCTGTTTCTTATTTGAGTCTTTATGAAGAAGTTCAAAATTATGATATTGTTTTTATTGCTCCACAAATTGGCTATATGTATAATCGTTTGAAAGAAAGTTTACCTGATAAGCTGGTCTTACAAATTCCTACATCTCTATTTGCTTCATATGATGCTTTAGGAGCTATTCAGTTTATTCAACAGGAATTTAAAAATATTGAAAAACAACAAGAAGAAAAAGCAGCAGAATGTTGTGTTTGTTGTACACAATATGAAAAGAGAATATTATCTATTGCCATTATGATTAATGGAGAACAAACACGTATTTCTTATCGTTTATATGATAAATGTGAAATTATTGATAGTCATGTGATTATGAAACCATCAATGAATATTTATGATTTATATGATATTATTGATACTGTTTTATTAAAGCATTCCTATATTGATGTGATTGGTATTGCGACACCAGGTATTGTTGAAGATGATAAGGTCTTTAAAGAACCTAATGATGGTAAAATTATTGATATGAAAAATGATTTTGAAGAGAAATATAATATTCAGATATTTGTTTATAATAATGCTGATGCAGCAGCTGTTGGATTTGTATTAGAACATCCTGAATATCAAAATGTTATTTATCATTCTCAACCATTTGGATTTGGTGTGGGTGGTCAAGGAATCGTTGCTAATGGGAAAGTCATTAGAGGAAAAAATGGTGTTGCTGGTGAAGTGAAGTATTTTTTAAGACGTATGCAGCTTTCTGATGATGTTCATAAACTGGCATGGACACAACAGGGGACATTAGAGTTAATCACGAAATCGCTGTTGCCATCTTTGACAGTTATTGGACCTGAAGCAGTGGCTTTATATGCACCTATGACGCCTGATATGAATGAAGTGAAGAATAAGCTGAAATCATTTATTTCAGAAGAATTTCTACCAGAATTCTATTATATTAAGGAACCTATTTCTTATATGTTGAGTGGGATTACAGAGTTATGCGTTGATTATCTTGAAAAAGAGTAAAAAATAAAAATCATTATAATAAGGAGTAAAGAATTGAGAACTTTACTTCTTTTTATTATTTATATTTTTAAGTGATTAGAATTTTATTGACAACATATTTTGAATTGAGATACAAATCATTTCTTTTCCTGAAATGGGTATTATTTCTTAAAACTGGAAATCAATAGTGACTATAGGTGATATTCTTTATAATCGTTGATGTAGATTGTTAATCCGGAAGAACAAATCGAAAAACAATATGGAGGATATTATGAAAAACAAAGATATAGCAAAGAAGATTCTTGATCTTGTCAAAGAAGATAACATCACTTATTTAACGCATTGTGCAACAAGACTCAGATTGAATGTTAAAGATGAAAACAGTATTGATTTAAACAAATTGAGTCAAATTGAAGGCGTTATAACAGCACAATTTAAAAATGGTCAATTACAAGTTGTCATTGGTGCAAAAGTAGAAGGTGTGTTTGATGAATTAATGAATATGGTTAATTTATCAGATGATACTATAGTAGAAAAAAGTACAAAAAAGAAAAACATAGTTTCTAATGTTGTTGAAACGATTGCAGGATGCTTCAGTCCGGTTATTCCAGTTTTAATTGGATGTGGTATGGTAAAATCAGTATTGTCTATATTAACAACATTTAACATGATAACAACAACGAGTGGTGAATATCAAATATTAAGTATGATTGGTGATTTACTGTTTTATTTCTTTCCTTTCTTTTTAGCTGTTAGTGCTGCAAAAAAATTTAAAACAAATGAATTTTTAGCTTTAGCACTTGCTGGAGCATTGATGTATCCAACCATTCAAAATGGGGCAATTCATGCCGCTGAAACGGGTATAACTTCACTTCGTTTTTTAGGATTACCAGCGTTGTTTGTGAATTATAAATCAACGATTATTCCAATCATTATAACGGTATGGATGATGTCTTATGTATATAGATATGTGAATAAATTGATTCCAGATACATTTAAAGTTTTGTTTGTACCAATGATTGTTTTATTTATTATGGTTCCTTTAGAATTGATTGTCATTGGTCCATTCGGTACTTATATCGGTAAAGGTGTTGCAGCATTTGTGACATGGTTATATGGAATAAATGGAGTATTAGGAGCTTTCTTATTTGGTACATTTAGACCTTTGCTCATTATACTGGGAATGCATTATGCGATTACACCTATCAATACTCAATTAATTGCAGAATATGGCTATTCTGTTATTTCTCCAGCCAATTTAACGGGAAACTTAGCACAGGCTGGAGCATGTTTAGCAGTCTTTGTATTATTGAAAAACAAAGAGCGAAAGAGTGGTGCATTCACAAGTGGATTAACAGCAGTCTTTGGGATTACAGAACCTGCCATGTTTGGTTTTAATTTAAAATATAAGAAGCCTATGATTTGTGCGATGTTAGCAGGTGGAATTGGGGCAGCCTATATGAATTACTTTGGTGGCGGAGCAACAGCAGTTATTTTACCTGGAATTTTAGCTTTACCAACATATATTGCTGATCATTATATTCATGTGATTATTGCAGTTATTATCAGTATAACTGGGGCATTTATTGCAACTTTGATATTAGGAATTTATGAAGAAAGTGATTTGGTGGATAGTGTGCAAAATCAAAACGGTCAAGAAGAAATTTGTTCACCGGTTCAAGGAACGATTATTGAATTATCACAAGTCAATGATGATACTTTTTCAAAAGGATTATTGGGGCAAGGTTTTGCTGTTATTCCTGAAGATGGGCATTATTATGCACCATTCAATGGAAGAGTTAAAATGATTTTTCCCACAAAACATGCGATTGGATTGGTAAGTGATACAGGTGCTGAAGTTCTGATCCATATTGGATTAGACACAGTTGGATTAAATGGTCAATATTTTGAAAGTCATGTCAGTGTAGATCAAGAAATCAAAGTAGGTGATTTATTAATAACCGTAGATATAGAAAGTGTTAAAAAATTGGGATATGATATGACAACTCCAGTTATTGTTACCAATTCAAATCAGTATCAGAATATTGAATTCAACCAGAACAATAATCGTTTCATGTTGGTTGTGGAGTCATGATATGAAAATCAAAGATGATTTTTTATGGGGTGGTGCTATTGCAGCCAATCAGGCAGAGGGGGCTTATGCTGAAGATGGGAAAGGATTGTCAACAATGGATGTCGTTCCAATGAATCAAAAGAGACAATTTATCAAACAAGGAAAAATGTCTTATCTGCAATGTCAAAAAGATGACTATTTCCCTACCCATCAAGCTATTGATTTTTATCATACATATAAAGAGGATATCCGAATGCTAGCAGAAATGGGATTCAAGTGTTTTCGTACCAGTATTGCCTGGACAAGAATTTATCCTACTGGAATTGAAGAAAAACCTCATTCGTTAGGGCTACAATATTATCGAGATTTATTTCAGGAATGTCATAAATATGGAATAGAACCCCTTGTAACGATTAGTCATTTTGATGTACCAATGTATCTGGTAGAAACATATGGTTCATGGAGAAATAGAAAGATGATAGATTTCTATATCAAATATGCGAAGACATTATTTGAGGAATTCAATGGTTTGGTTAAATATTGGATCACTTTTAATGAAATTAATGTTATTTTACATAATTCATTTTCTGGTGCTGGTCTTATTTTGACAGACGATGAGAATCTCGAACAAATAAAATATCAGGCAGCTCACCATGAATTGGTCGCAAGTGCACTTGCAGTCAAAATAGCGCATCAAATCAATCCTTATAATCAAGTTGGATGCATGTTGGCAGCAGGAGATTATTACCCATACACTTGTCACCCCGAAGATGTTTTGTTGGCAATGAACAGGAATAGAGAGAGTTATTTCTTTATTGATATTCAATCAAAAGGAATCTATCCAAGTTATATAGATAGACTATTTAAAGAAAAAAATATTCAATTGTCTATGTATGATAATGATTTAGAAATTATGAAAGATCATACAGTCGATTTTATTGCATTGAGTTATTATACTTCTCGTTGTGCTTCAATGCAAAAACAAAAGGATGAAAGTGAAGCAAATGTTATGAAATCAATTAAGAATCCCTATATTCCATCTAGTGAATGGGGATGGCAAATTGATCCTTTAGGATTAAGAATAACATTAAATACTTTATATGATCGTTATCAAAAACCCTTATTTATTGTTGAAAATGGATTAGGTGCCAAAGATGAACTTATTAATGGAACAGTGGAAGATGATTATCGTATTGATTATTTAAGAGAACATATTAAGGCTATGAAGGAGGCCATGAAAGATGGTGTAGAAGTCATAGGATATTTAACATGGGGTTGTATTGATTTGGTGGCTGCCTCGACTGGTCAAATGTCAAAAAGATATGGTTTTGTCTATGTGGATAGAGATGATTATGGACAAGGAACCAATAGACGATTCAAGAAAAAATCATTTGATTGGTATAAGAAAGTAATTGCTACAAATGGTGAAGATTTATATTGATTTCCTAAATCAGGAAATCAATTGATAAATTATTAAATCTTATTAAAATGATATATGAAAAGAGGAGGTCAATAAGATGAAAAAAGTAGCAGTCATTGTTGCACCTGGATTTGAAGAGGGTGAAACATTAACGATTGTAGATATTATTCGCAGAGCTCATTTCCAATGTGATATGTTTGGATTTGATAAAGTTGTTGAGGGTGGGCATGGAATATGTGTGCAATGTGATAAAATTTTAAATGATGAAGTGATTCATTATGATATGGTTGTTTTACCTGGTGGATATGAGGGGGCAGCGAATATGAGAGATAGCGAAGAAGTGATTTCCATTCTTCATTCTATGAATGAAAAAGGAAAATATATTTGTGCCATGTGTGCAGCTCCTATTGTTTTAGAAAAAGCAAATTTATTAGTGAATAGGCATTATACAGCATACAAGGGATATGATCAAAAAATAAAGCAAGGACATTATTTAGAAGATAAAGTGGTTATTGATGGAAACCTTATGACAAGTCGTGGACCAGCAACAGCTTATGCCTTTGCATATAAGTTAGTTGATTTATTAGGCGGTGATTCATTGGCAGTTAAGAAAAGAATGGTTTATTTCAATGCATTTGATGTCAAGGAGGATGAATAGAATGGCTCGTGTTGCAGTATTAATGGCTGAAGGATATGAAGAAGGGGAAACACTAACAATTGTAGATTTATTAAGAAGGGCAGGAATTGAGTGTCACACATTCAGTTTTGATAATGAATTTGTAAAAGGAATGCATAATATGTATGTTCAAGCTGATAAAATGTTTGGTAAAGAGGTTCAAGAGTATGATATGATTGTTTTACCAGGGGGGCGTCCAGGTGGAGCAAATCTTAGGAACAATCCTGACGTTATTGCTTTGCTTCAGTATTTTAATGAGCATCATAAATATATTGCAGCAATGTGCTCAGGAACGATTGCTTTAGCAGAAGCCCAAGTCATTACAGGTAAAAAGGTGACTGGATATACAGGATATGCTGAAAAACTAGTGGATGGAGAATTTGTAGATGATGTCGTTGTCTTTGATCAAAATATTGTGACGAGTCAAGGACCAGCAACCCCTTATCCCTTTGCGTTTAAGATTATGGAAGTCTTCCAACAAGATGTGACTGAAATGAAAGAAAGACTGATGTATAATTTTGCTGGTGGAAAATAGAGAGTGAGTGATTAAGGATGATTTATGGAAAATTGCCTGTTGTGTTTTTAAGTACCATTGCGAGTGAAAAAAATGGATCAACAAATTGTGTTATCGCAACTTATATTTTGGAACATTTAGATGAAATGCAAGATATAGGGATTAAAGAAATTGCTAAAAAATGTAATGTTGCAGTGAGTTCTATTTCACGTTTTTGTAAAGAAATAGGATTAAGAGATTTTGTTGAGTTAAAGGAATTATTGTCATCAATAGATTTCTATTTTGAAGAACAATCTCATTCTCAATCTTTCAATCAAAGAATTGAGGATTATAGTTATAAAATTCATGAAAGTATTCAAATGGTTAAAAATACAATTGATGGTCATCAATTGATAAAACTATGTGATGATATCAAAAAATATCAAAGAGTGGGTATATTTGGATTATTAAAGGCAGGATCAGTAGCGATTAATCTTCAAGGAGATTTATTAATGCTTGGTAAGCAAGTTTATACGCATATATCTTATACACAACAAATGCAATATATTATCACAGCTGATGAAAATGATTTAATTATTATTTTCTCTTATACGGGATCATATTTTGATTATCAAAATTTGAGAGCATTGAAGAAAAAATTAAATGCTCCTAAAATATGGATGATATCTGGTGATAAGAAAAATTATCCTTCCTTTGTTGATGAAGTGATCTCATTTGAGTCATTACAAGATCAGGCAGGTCATCCTTATCAATTGCAGTTTGTAGCCAGTTTAATTGCACAAGAATATTCAAAAATATGCAAACTATAAAGAATATTGTGCGATAAGTATTATATAAATAAGAGATTTTCAAAACTATTGAATAGTTCATAAATCTCTTTTTTGTATTTTTTAATTATCGAGATAAATCGTCTCTTTTTAATGATATGAACATTTTATATTATGTTTAAAAGAAGTTCATCAATCTTTGATGAGATAATCATTGATTTTTGAGATGTGAATCTTGATATTGCTTAGGAGTCATATGTTTATATTTTTTAAAGACTTGAATAAAATTACTTTGTGAACTAAAGTTTAATAAACAACTGATATCAATATGACTTTTTTCTTTGTATATAAGATGTGACTGTTTCATTCATTTCCTGTTTAAAAGCAAGGGATAGATAACTGGCCGATAAACCCGTAAATTTAGCTAAATGATGAAGAGAAACTTTATCATAAAGATGAGCATCAATATAGTGTATACATTTATAGATATGTAATGAATAATTCATTTTCTTTACTTCATTTAATTGATGATAGAAATCTTGTAGTGTTTGATAAAAAAGGGTAGATGTATCATGGTATTGATTTGCTTGCGTTTTTTTTGAATCTGTTTGATATTTAAACATATAAAGCAACGTCATATACCTCATGCAAAATCAAAATCTATTTCATTATGATTGTTTTCACATCAAAATGAATGTAAAGTAAAAACGAAATAATACTTTACAATTCATAATGAGTCTTGTATGATAAACACTCAAGGAGTGAGTGTAATGAAAATAAAAGATATGTGTTTATGTGCATTGTTTGCAGTACTCATAGGAATAGGAGCTTTTATCAAGGTTCCAGTCTCTATTGTGCCAATAACCCTGCAAACATTGTTCGTTATATTGGCTTCACTTATTTTAAGACAAAAAGCTATATATAGTGTTTTGTTATATGTTTGTATGGGATTGATTGGATTACCGGTATTTACAAGTGGAGGAGGAATATCATATGTTCTCATTCCATCATTTGGTTATTTAATTGGATTTATTATAAGTAGTTGGTTTGTAGGAAGATATCAAAATACAAATCATATATCCTTATTCTTAAGGAGCTGTATTGGACTTGCTATGATTTATATAATTGGAATGTTATATTTTATATTTATACAATATGTTTATTATGGACAAGTTTTTTCAATAAGTTGGATTTTCACAAGTTTATGTTTGGTCTATTTACCAGGAGATTTATTATCTATTCTATTAAGTATTGTTATTTATAAACGTATTGAATATTCACTACCACAATATATTATGCAATCAAATACATAATCATGAGTATGGTTATGTGTTTTTTTTGTGAATTACATTTACTACAAGCAACCTTTATGGTATAATTTGCTTATAGAAAATATGATAACGTATTTCTATGAATAGCTTCATTGAATATAGATTTTGGGGCTAATCTCTATTCATATGAGTAGGTAGGAGGAATATAATATGGATGTTTTAGAAAAAAATGAAGTTTTGCAATTTAAAGATAATGAGTTTGTTTTGGATGTGAATGTGTCGCCACAGGAAGAAACAGTTTGGTTAAATCGACAACAAATAGCTGAATTGTTTGGGCGAGATGTGAAAACTATTGGGAAACATATTGTGAATGTTTTTAATGAAGGAGAATTAGATAGAAATGACTCAGTCGCAAATTTTGCGTCTCAGTCATCTATAGTTGATTATAGAACTGGGAAAGAACAAGTCTTGAAAGATAGAACTATGGAATATTATAATTTAGATGTTATTATTTCAGTTGGTTATCGTGTTAAGTCAAAAAGAGGTATTTTATTTAGAAGATGGGCAAATAAAGTCTTAAATAATTATTTGTTAAAAGGTTATGTATTAAATAATAAACATTTCCAGGATATTGATTATGTGACAAAAATTTTAGATGACTATCATAAAGTGGGCGGAAGATTGCCATCTAGCCATTCTCTATTAGAGTTCTTAAAGGCATATCAACGGGGTTTTCAAATATTGGATGATTATGATCATCACACATTGATTTCTCCAAAGGGTGAAAAAGATTTATATATCATTGATTATGATGAGTGTATAAATCTTATTCATGAAACTATGTTTACTGATAAAGGAGATCAATTTGCGATTGAGAAAGATGAATCATTTCGTTCTAGCATTGCAACTATCTATCAAAGTTTTGGTGGTGAAGATTTATATCCAACTCTAGAAGATAAGGCAAGTGCATTACTCTATTTTATTGTTAAGAATCACAGTTTTATTGATGGAAACAAAAGAATTGGAGCTACGATATTCTTATATTTCTTATCTAAAAACAGAGCGTTATATAAAATGGGACAAGAAAGGATAAATAATGATGCTCTTGCAACATTAACAATTCTGGTGGCTTCTTCAAGGCCAGAAGATAAAGATATTGTGATAGAATTGATAAAAACTATACTTAATTAAATAATTATAGGAAGATGGAGTATATCCATCTTTTATTTTGTATTGACAAAATATGTAATAAGTTTATAATGCATATATAATTTAGTAATGAATACTACATAAAG
>NZ_CFJNYH010000049.1:0-18405 GCF_984815275.1 Coprobacillus sp. | reverse complement strand
CAATTGAAAGTCTGCAAGGGTTATGTTATATGGATAATGTGAAAATGGTGAATTGTAAGTTAATCAATACATCTTTGGCATTTGAGTATTGTTCAAATATTGATGCGGATATTGTCTCGCATATTGATAGTATAACCAATCCTATATCTGGAGTAATAAGAGCTCATAGTATTGGTGAAATTATTTTAGATGAAACAAAAATTAATCCCCAAGATACAAAAATTATGATTACAAATCCAATTGTTGGAGACTCATATCAATGTGATTATGTAAACTGTTAAATATGGTTGATAATATAGCCGAAAGAATTTAAGGAGGATTCATATGTATAATTTTTCAAAACTAACAAATAGGAAAGAAACAGATTCATTGAAATGGGATGTTGCCAAGCATGAATTACCTATGTGGGTTGCTGATATGGATTTTGAAACAGCTCCTGAAATAGTTGAAGCAATCGAAAAAAGAGTGAGTCATAAAATTTTTGGATATAATATTGTTCCTGATGAATATTTTCAAAGTATTCAATACTGGTGGCAAACAAGACATCAGTATAATATGGAAAAAGAATGGATGATGTTTTGTACTGGAGTTGTACCAGCTATATCTTCAATTGTGAGAAAATTAACAACTGTTGGTGAGAATGTTCTCATTCAATCACCAGTTTATAATATATTCTACAATTCAATTCTTAATAATGGGCGTTGTGTATTATCAAGTGATCTTGTTTATGATGGATATGAATATAATATTGATTTTGATGATTTAGAAAAAAAACTTGCTATGCCACAAACAACCTTAATGATTTTATGTAATCCTCATAATCCAATTGGAAAAATATGGAGTCAAGAAACATTACAGCGAATTGGTGATTTAGCTGCTCAATATCATGTTGTGGTTGTTTCTGATGAAATTCATTGTGATATTGTTACACCAGGGAAAGAGTATGTTCCTTTTGCAAGCGTTTCTCAAACAAATCTCATGAACAGTATTACTTGTATTGCACCAACAAAAACATTTAATTTGGCTGGTTTGCAAACATCATGTATTGTTGTACCCAATGCTATTTTGCGTCATAAGGTCAATCGTGCTATCAACACTGATGAAGTTGCTGAACCCAATAGTTTTGCTATAACAGCATCAATAACGGCTTTTGAAAAAGGTGGAAAGTGGCTTGAGGAATTGAAAAGTTATATTGAAAGTAATAAGCAAATGGCTCATGCTTATATAAAGACATATTTACCCGAATTACATGTTACTCCTAGTGAGGCAACTTATCTTTTATGGATTGATTGTTCACATGTATGTAAAAACAGTTTAGAGTTAGTTGAATTTATAAGAAGTACAACTGGATTGTATTTATCCTCTGGTGAAGAATATGGAAAGAATGCAAAAAGTTTTATACGTATGAATATTGCTTGCCCTCAAGAACGCTTAAATGATGGCTTAAAGAGATTAAGGCAAGGTATTGGAAATTATAAAAAAGGAAGTGAAAATTATGAATAAAAAGAAATTAGAGAGATTACATGAATTTGAAGATGTTATGAATATGGAAAAGCTTTATAACAAAACAACTGAGGAGATAATCAAACAATATTATTTTCAAACTGATCATTTTATAAAATCAAGTGATCAAGGTTTTCAATTAACATCTAGTGAGTTAACAGTTTTAAAAGCTCTCATGAAAATTTGATAGATGATTTTATCGATATCAAATCTTGTAGATAATTAGTTAGATTTACAAATTATAAATGAATGTAAAATCAGTTCAATAATCAAAAATTGTTGATTGAGAGGCTTAATAAACTAGAAAAGAATCCAATAATTGCTAAATAAAAAAACAATCACTAAACTGTGATTGAAATTTTAAAGTTTGATTAATTTATTTTCTTTAAAATAATAAATATCTTCTCTTTTATATCCATATTTTGAGTTCGGCATACTAATGTGAGGTTCAAAGGTAAACATGTTTACCTTTGATAATTGTGTTTGATTACCTTTTTCAATGTAAATTCTTTCTTCTTGATTTTTTACAATTGAGTGACCCAAATTACCAAGGAAGTCTAAATTTACAAATCCTTTCTTCTTGATGATATCATTCATAATATAATAGAGTTCTTCAAAAGTCATATCATCTGTTACAATCTATATTAACCTTTCATGAAGATATTTTTCCATTAACAATCCATTTTTCCACTCTTGATTTTGAATATTATTGATATCATTAATAACTTTGCTATTTTCAATAATAATAGTTCTTGCAAAGTCACCCCAATATTTATTGTTTTGTGGGCTTAAATCAATAGTGATAATATCATTATTAGTAATTATTCTATTTGCAACTTTATATCTTTTTCCAGAAATGGACATTGTTGTTTCATCACCAGAAAATATTAATGCTCCAACATTCCAATACCAAAAAGAGTCCGCACCATTTTCAAGCATATATTTTTCACACATATCTTTGATTTCTTTTAAACTCATACCAACAGAAATATTGTTTATGAGATATTGCATTGTTTTTCTATTTAAATTTTGCATAGTTAAATTATTCATTATATCTCTCCCATTTTTATGTTTTGAAATAATTATATCATAGTAATTATTTTTTTATAGCAAAAAGAATATATTGAATTTATAGAAAATAATTTTTAGTTAGTATAAAGAGTTATCAAAATGGTATGTTGGCCAAAATGACTCATCACAAAAAGATGACTTTTGGTTGTATATGATTAACTTTAGACAAAAAAAGAGCAATGATTTGCTCTAACTTTCTCATGGCAGGGGTGGCAGGAATCGAACCCGCGTCCACGGTTTTGGAGACCGATGCTCTACCATTGAACCACACCCCTACAAAATATGGTGACCTGTACGGGATTCGAACCCGTGAATGCATGCGTGAAAGGCATGTGAGTTAACCGTTTCTCCAACAGGCCAATTTCTGTTGCCACAATATAATATCATATAAAAAAAACAAAAGCAATAGTAAAAATGATGAATAAATGATATTATATAAAAGTATTGGAGGAAATATTATGTTTGGATTTGGTAAAAAAATAGAAATAAAGAAATTGGATATTAATGAAGGATATCGTCGATATGTGAAGAATCCTGATAAGTATGTTATTATTTGTGCTGATGAAGTAAAGGATTTTGATAATTTACACATTGCTGGTGCTGAATGTTTACCATTAAGAATCATGGACCATTTTGAGGATTATTATCCTGAAGAAGATTGTATTTATTGTGTCTATGCTATTAATCCTGCAATTAGTGAAAGGGCATATAAGAAGATTTATAAAAAGGGTTATGAAGTTTATGATATGGGTGGATTTATGGACTTTCATGAACAAGAAGAAGGTCTTAACGCTTCTAAGCGTTCATTAAGAAGAAAAAAATAAAATATTTTAAATTTTCAAGTCTGTTTCTTTGTCCTCTTGAATATGATTGTGGTATAATGGTCTTAAGAAAGTAAGGGAGGAATCATATATGGCTCAAAATTTAAAATTCATAGTAACAGACCCAGTTGGACTCTATGCTACTCCTACCACAGAACTTGTTAATGCAGTCAAACAATTTCATAGTGATGTTTCTTTACGTTATGGAAACAAAGAAGTCAATTTGAAAAGTATGATGGGAGTTTTATCTTTAGGAATCCCTACAAAAGCGCAATTAGAAATTATTGCAGATGGTGGAGATGAGAAGCAGGCTATAGAGGAAATTAAAGCTAAAATTAATGAACTGGGAATTTCAACAATTGAATAATAATGGAGGGGATATCGAAAGATATCCTTTTCTTATAAAAAAACGTGACCTATTCATCATATGAATTGAGAAAAATAAAGAGGTATGAGATACTAAAAATAATGTAAGGAGGTTGCATATGATAAAATATATAAGAAAAAGAGATGGTCGAATGGACCAGTTTGACGTCAATAAGATTGCTGGAGCTATTTATAAAGCCTTTCAAGCAACAGAAGCTAAATATGATCTAGATACAGCTATTGCAGTTGCACAAGAGGTGGAAGAAAAATTAGAAGCAAGACATAGTGAACTTCCAACTGTTGAATTGGTACAAGATACTGTAGAAGAGACATTGATATCAAAGGGATATGTCAGAATTGCAAAAGCTTATATTTTGTATCGTGCAGAACGTACTCGTTCACGAGATCGTAAATCTCGTTTAATGAAAACAATGGAAGAAATTACTTTTCAAGATGCTAAGGATAGCGATTTAAAACGTGAGAATGCTAACGTCAATGCTGATGCACCAATGGGTACAATGTTAAAGTATGGAGCTGAAGCAGCCAAACAATTTAATGAAATGTTTGTTTTAAATCCATTGCATAGTGCTGCACATAAATCTGGTGATATTCATATTCATGATATGGACTTCTTAACTCTCACAACAACATGCACACAAATAGATATCATAAAATTGTTTAAAAACGGATTTTCAACTGGACATGGTGTTTTACGAGAACCAAATAGTATAACAACATATTCAGCATTAACATGTATTGCTATTCAATCTAACCAGAATGATCAGCATGGTGGACAAGCAATTGTGAACTTTGATTATGGTATGGCTGAAGGCGTAAGACGTTCATATAAAAAATGGTATTATAAAAATTTGAAAAAAGCTCTTGAATTATTAACAGATATGAATGTAAATGAGGTATTACAAAAAGTAAAATCACTTCATGTTTTTCCTACATTAGAGGATAATGGATATTTATTGGCTGAAAAAGAAATTCTTTTGCAATATGGTTTTAGTCAACAAATAATTGAGAAGATTCAAAACTTTACTTGTGAAGAGACATATCAAGAAACAGATAAAGAAACATATCAAGCTATGGAAGCATTAATTCATAATTTGAATACAATGAATTCAAGAGCGGGTGCACAAGTTCCATTTAGTTCGATTAATTATGGAATGGATACATCTCCTGAAGGGAGAATGGCTATTCGCAATGTGTTATTGGCAACAGAAGCTGGCTTAGGTGGTGGAGAAACACCAATATTTCCTATTCAAATCTTTAGAGTCAAAGAAGGAATCAATTATAATAATGGTGAGCCAAATTATGATTTGTTCAAATTAGCATGCCGTGTTTCTGCTAAACGTTTATTCCCAAATTTCTCTTTTATAGATTCGCCATTTAATTTACAATATTATAAAGGAACACCAGAAACTGAAGTTGCCTATATGGGATGTCGAACAAGAGTTATGGGGAATATTTATGACCCAACGAAGGAAATTGCACCAGGACGTGGAAACTTGAGTTTTACATCTCTTAATCTACCACGTTTAGCAATTAAGTCTAAAGGTGATGTTGATGAGTTCTTTGAAAAATTAGATAAAATGATTGATTTATGTATTGCTCAGTTGCTAGAAAGATTTGAAATTCAATGTAAACGCAGAGTTATGAATTATCCATTTTTAATGGGACAAGGTGTATGGATAGATTCAGAAAAACTAAAATCAACAGATGAAGTCAGAGAAGTTTTAAAACATGGAACATTGACAGTAGGGTTTATTGGACTTGCTGAGGCATTAAAAGCTTTGATTGGTTATCATCATGGTGAAAATGAAAAAGCGCAAGTTTTAGGGTTGCAAATCATCGCTCATATGCGTAAACGTATGGATGAAGCTTCTCAAAAATATCAACTCAATTTTTCACTCATTGCAACGCCAGCAGAGGGACTGTCGGGGCGTTTTGTTAAGTTAGACAGAAAGATATATGGGAAAATGGAAGGTGTTACGGATCGTGAATACTACACCAATAGTTTTCATGTTCCAGTTTATTATCCAATCAGTGCATATGATAAAATTAGGATTGAAGGACCTTATCATACCTTAACAAATGGTGGACATATTAGTTATATTGAAATGGATGGAGATCCTACAAAGAATTTAACAGCTTTTGAAAAAGTAGTACGTGCAATGCACGATGCGCATATTGGTTATGGAGCCATTAATCATCCAGTTGATAGAGATCCTGTTTGTGGATACAATGGAATTATAGATGATGTTTGTCCGAAATGTGGGCGCACTGAATCAGAACATGATGGTTTTGAAAGAATTCGTCGTATTACTGGATATTTGGTGGGTACTCTTGATCGTTTTAATGACGGTAAAAAGGCTGAAGAAGCTGACCGTGTGAAACATGGTATTCATCAATGAAAATAAGATTGTATGGCACAGTCAATGATTCTATTGTTGATGGGCCTGGTCTAAGATATGTCATATTCACACAAGGGTGTTTGCATCACTGTCCTGGTTGTCATAATCCTGATAGTCATGCTATAGATGGTGGATATATTGAAGATACAGAGCAATGTCTGTTAGAAATTGATCAGAATCCATTGCTGGATGGTGTGACTCTATCTGGTGGAGAACCTTTTTTACAGGCAACGGCACTTATTCATTTTGTACAGAAGGTTAAGAAAAGGCATTTACATGTCATGATTTATAGTGGTTATACTTTTGAAGAAATATTAGAATTAGGTGATGAAGAGAAAAAACTTTTATCACTCTGTGATACTTTGGTTGATGGAAAATTTATTTTGTCTTTAAAAAGCATGGAATTATTATATAAAGGTTCATCAAATCAAAGAATCATTGATATTCAGGCTTCTTTAAAGACTCATATGGTGATTGAACAGGAGATAAACGAATATGGAGAATTTGTCTTTTAGACAAGTTCTTTTCTTATTTGCATATATTGTATAATAATGGTATAGTATGTCAAAAAGTGAGGGAAAGCTTATGAATATGAAATCTTTTGCAAAGGGATATAACATTTATAAATTAATCTGGATATTTTTTATTTGTTCATTTTTAGGGGCAATTATAGAAATTGTTTTTTGTTATTTAACTATGGGAAAACTCATGAGTCGTAGCAGCTTGATTTATGGGCAGTTTTCAATTGTTTGGGGATTGGGGTGTGTTCTTCTAACGATGTTATTGCATAAAATGGAAGGACAACGTGATCTTTCAGTATTTATTGTAGGAAGTTTAGCTGGAGGTATTTATGAATATGCGTGTAGTTTAATAGCTGAGGGATTGTTTGGTGTTCGCTTTTGGGATTATAGTGATATTCCATTTAATGTAGATGGCCGTATTAATCTGCTTTTTTGTTTCTTTTGGGGACTCATTGCAGTTATCTGGATTCAAAATATTTATCCTTTTTTATCACGTAGGATTGAAGAATTACCAGTGCGATGGGGAAAACAGTTAACTTGGGTTTTATCTGTTTTTATGGCTTATAATATTGCTATATCAGGACTCGCACTTATTCGTGCTTATCAACGCCAACAGCATATTCCTCCTCAATCATTTGTGAGCGAATATTTAGATGAACAATTTCCAGATGATTATATTGCCAAACGCTATCAGAATATTTTACCAAAAAAATAAATCTTGGAGTTATTTGCTCCAAGATTTTAATATATCTAAAACATACTGATAAACAGTTTGATTATTGATTTCATTTAAAATTTCATGACGCATGTTAGGAAATAAATGTGATGATACATTTTGATAACCAATTTCTTTCATAAAATTAACAGCTTTGTTGAATTGATGTTCATTAATTATACAGGGATCATCACTTCCTGCAATAAATACAATTGGTAATTGAGGCTTTTTCATAAGCCAATTTTGCAGAGAATAAGTTCTTTTCATAAGCCGAAAGAGTGATTCAAAACCATTGGTTGTAAAGATAAAGCGACATAGTGGATTTTGATTATATGCTTTGACAACATCTTGATTGCTACATATCCAACTGTTAGGAAGCGTCTTATCAAACTTTTTATTAAAAGTGTCAAAACCTATCTTTTGAATCATTTGTGGACGATAATGATCATTTTTTAAACGTCCAATAATACGTGAAAGACAAATTCCAAAATTAGCAGCAGCATTATGGCTTGGACTTCCACATACAAAAAGCCCATCAATATCATAGTCATATTTTTGACAGTAACATCTGACAATCAAAGACCCCATACTGTGACCAAATAAGTAACAAGGAAGTTCAGGATATTGTGCTTTTATCCAGCAGGTTAATTGATGAACATCTTCAACAATACCAATATGACCATTGTCATAAAAATATCCTAAATCATTCTGTTGATAAATACTTTTTCCATGTCCTCGATGATCATGAATAATGCAGACATACCCTTGTTGACAAAGATATTCCATAAAATCAAAATATCTTTCTTTATGTTCACACATACCATGTGAAAATTGAATAATCCCATGAGGATGTGATGGACTCATAACAATTACATCTAAAGGTAATTGATCAAAATGAGATTTAATAGTTAAATGTTCTTTCATATTCGACACCTCATTGTTATTATACATGAAAAGAGTGGGAAAATCATGTCATTTCTAGTATAATAACAACAAAAGGAAGTGAAAAAATGGAAAAGCCAATGTTGTGTTTTGATGTTGATGGAACATTGCGTGATAATGTCAATCATCAAGTCAGTGATTCTACTTTAAAATCATTACATATTTTAAAAGAATCAGGCTATAAATTAATTATTTCTTCAGGAAGAGGGGTTGATTCTCTTATGAAGACGGGGCTTATGGAAATGTTAAAATGGGATGGTTATGTTTGTAATAATGGGCAAACAATTTTAGATGCTGATGGGAATATATTATTTCAGGTAAGTATGGAAGAATCAGCAGTCCTACAAACATTAGAAATTGCTAAACAATTAAATTATGCAGTTGTTTTAAAATCAAAGACAAGAGTCATTTCTAAGGAACCAGATGAATATGTTTTAAAGTCTCAAAGATTTTTTAAGAGTGTCATTCCTCCGGTAGGAACATATGATGGGCAATGTGTCGAAGCCATGATTGTTTATGGACCAAGAGGATATAACTATGCTCCATTTCTTGAAATTCCTGGTATTAATGTTTTGCCAGGTGAATCAACATATGCTGATTTAACAATTGCTGATGTGAGTAAAGCAACCGGTATTGAATATCTATTAAAACAATATCATTTACACCAATATATAGCTTTTGGTGATTCTTTAAATGATGTAGAAATGTTTAAACATGCCTATATTTCTGTTGCAATGGGACAGGGAAATCCTCTACTCAAAGAAATTGCCACATATGTAACGACTTCAATAGATGATGATGGAATATATAAAGCATGTTTGCATTTAGGGTTGTTTGATTCATTTTATGTGGATTATTAATGCTTTTCTCTCAGCTTTTTTTGCTGGTCTCACATCTATACTTTCTAAAATAGGATTAGAAGATTTATCATCTCATTATGTGACTGCTTTACGAACGACTGTTGTTTTATTATTTACATGGTTGATGTATTTTATCACTGGAAGTTCGTTAGCAGGGTTAACGCCTTATCATTTGTTTTTTATTATTCTTTCAGGAATAGCGACTGGGATGAGTTGGTTATGTTATTATCGGGCATTATCTTTAGGTGATGTTTCTCAAGTTGTTCCGATTGATAAATTAAGTACATTCTTAACGATGATTTTTGCTTTTATTATTTTTCATGAAGCTATTACATGGTTAAAAATTGTTTGTATTTTGATTATGTTTCTGGGAACCTATCTTATGCAGAAAAGAACACATTATGTTGACAATAAGGACTCAAAATGGTTAATATATGCAATAACTTCAGCTATATTTGCTTCATTCACTTCAATTCTTGCCAAAATTGGTATTCAAAATGTTGATAGTCAAACAGTGACAGCAATAAGAACTATCGTTGTTGTCATCATGGCATGGCTAGTTGTGGGAGTCACAAAAAGCTATCAACCACTTAAGCAGTTAAAGAAAAGACAAGTTGGTGCTATTGTCTTTTCAGCTATAGCGACAGGAATGTCATGGTTATGTTATTTTGCAGCTTTAAAAGATGGGCCAGCAAGTATAGTCGTTCCGATTGATAAATTAAGTATAGTCGTTTCCATTTTATTTGCATCATTTGTTTTACATGAAAAACAAAATATCAAGACAATCTTTGGATTGATATGTATAGTCGCATCAACACTTTTATTATTGATTGCATAAAGGAGAAAAGAAAATGACAAAAGAAGAAGCAATTCAAATAGGACATGCCATGTATGCTTATGAAATAAGTGAACAGGCAGATATAGAAAGTCAAAATTTTGATGATTTATGGCAAAGTATATATGATATCTGTCAATTATCTCACTTTCATATTCTTGAAGATTTAGAAAGTGATGAATTAGATCAAGCAATCACATGGTTAAAAGAAACACAATCATTAACAAAAAAGTATCAAGAGACTGAAATCTATTTTTAAGGAGAATCAAATATGAAAGTTATAGATATGCATTGTGATACAATCTATGAAATAAATCGTTTACAAAAAGCTGGAGAGAATGTAGAGCTTCGTGATAATCATTTGAATATCAGTTTGAATAAAATGAAAAAAGGTGATTATTTACTGCAAAATTTCGCTATGTTTACTCATTTGAAAAAAGATGGTGATCCATTCCAGCATGTTCAACATCTTATCGATACTTTTTATTTAGAATTAGAGAAAAATCAAGATATGATTCAAATTGCTTATACTTATGATGATATTGAAAAAAATGCGAGATCTCAAAAAATGAGTGCAATATTAACATTAGAAGAAGGCGCAGTTGTTCATAATGATTTGGCTTATCTAAGAAATTATTACCGCCTGGGGGTACGTATGATTACATTGAATTGGAATTTTGCCAATGGAATCGGCTATCCAAATTTTGATATCCAAGGAGAGACACATGGCTATCATACTTGTGATGAAAAAAATGGATTAACAAGTTTTGGAATTCAATATGTTCAAGAATGTGAAAGGCTTGGTATTATTATTGATGTTTCCCATTTATCTGATGCTGGATTTTATGACGTTCTTGAATATACAACACAACCTTTTGTTGCTTCCCATTCAAATGCAAGAGGTGTTTGTGATCATGCTCGTAATCTCAGTGATGATATGATTGTCAAATTGGCGCAACGTGGTGGTGTTATGGGGATTAATTTTGCGGCTGATTTTTTAGATGAAAATGATCAGCAAGATGCTTTATCTAAAATATCATCAATGGTGAAACATATTATATATATTCGTGATCTGGCTGGAATTGACTGTATTGGATTAGGAAGTGATTTTGATGGTATTCCACAAAATCTTGAAATAAAAGATGCTTCTTATATGCCAATGTTATATCAAGCGCTGCAGAATGCTGGATTTCATGAGGATGATATTGAAAAGATTTTCTATAAAAATGTGCTAAGAGTTTACAAAAATGTTCTTTTATAAACAAAAATCAAGAATTATCACCTTGGTGATGGTTCTTTTTTTTATGAAAAAAGTGAAAAGGTATAAATAATGAAAAGTAGGAGAACATATAAGGTGTAAAGGAGAATTTATTATGAAAAAGTATGTGAGCTTATTTTTAATCATTTTATGTCTATTCACTCAAAATGTTTCAGCAACAACATCAAAAAATAATGATACTTTTACAATTGACCAAAATACTTTAGATGATAATCAATCACTATCTTTAGATATAGATATCCAATTATCATCATTGCTTTCTCAAGAAGTCATACATAGAGATGTGACAATACGTAATGAATTCCCATATGATTTACAACTTACTCAAGTCAAATTAGAAATTCCAGATGAATTGAATACATGTCTTTCTTTTGGGTTTCAAGATGAAAGAGATTTCATATCAGCTTCTCAAAAATATCAGATATCTCAATATTTGGATATACAATCTGAAACTTATCAACAGTTTAATGATTTTATAAAAAAACAACGTATCTCATCTTTACAACAGACGACATTATCTTTTCAATATTTATTAAATGAGTTGTCTCAGAATGCATCATTATCAGTTTTACATATTCATCTCGAATTTATGCCTATTATGTATCAGGGATATGTTTTTCAAGATTTAAATCGAACTGGTATTATGGATGATAATGATATTCCTATGGCTGGAGTGAAAGTTAATTTGTGGCAAAATGAAAATTTAATTGCTACCACTTCTACTTCAAAAGATGGATATTATCAATTTGTTAATCAAAAAGAGATATCACAAGGATATCTTGAAGTAGAAGAGCAGAATGGTCTTCATTTAACAAAATGTATGAAAGATGAAGAGTTAGGCAATTCATTTGAAGTAACTGATGGAAAAATGATAACACCTTTATCAACGGATTCACGAACTCAAAATGCATATATTGGTTTTGTAAAAAACACATTTAAAATTCATTATCATGCGAATGGTGGTCAGAATCTTTGGATTTTAGATCAGCAGGGTTATGAGACGAAAGCAAAGGCAGTGGTTTTAGGAAAAGGTTCTTTGGAACGTAAAAATTATGAATTTGTGGGTTGGAATACTGCACCTGATGGAAGCGGAATAACTTATCAGGAGGGACAAAATATCACTGTGACAACACATGATATCACTTTGTATGCAGTTTGGAAAAAGCAGGAACCAATAGTAAAGATTGAAGAACCAAAGGTTCCCCCTGTAAGTTTATTTGAGGTTCAAACATCTGATGAAACACCTCTTTTAATTTTATCACTCTTGTGTTTAAGTGCATTTGGTGGAATAATTGTTGCAAAGGCATTAAAGAAAAAAGAAAGCAGATAAGGTGGGAGTCCTTATCTGCTTTTTATTTGATATCAGTTTGGGAAAGGATATCATGAAGTAGTCTTTATTTGAAGGGAAAACAAATAATCTTTTTGACTACATGGTAAGTATAAAACAATTATGTGGGCGAAATTCGCAAGAAATGTAAAAAAATATGTGATTTATAGGAAAATATGCGTTATAGTATTATGAGAGGAATAAATTATGAAAAAAATAATGATGATATGTTTATGTTTTATGTTAATGGGATGTGGTTCACAACAGAAGCCTAGCTCTTATGTAGATGAGCCGAAGGACAAAGAGGATGATATTGGATGGGTAGGCACTTATCAACGTGGTGATGTTACACTTATTATTATGTATGATGAAGAGGTTCCCAATGGTTTTGAGTTCAATATGGAACTTGGAGAAATAGGATTTGGTGAATTCACACGATATATACAAGATGATAAGAAAAAAGCAATTTGTGATACAACTGAGGATGGTTATACTTTGCTTTTTACATTAAAAGGTGATAGTGTTATAGTAGAAGAATCGGGAGGGATAAGTTATTTAGAAACGGACCTCAATGGAGAATATAAGAGACAGTAGGAGGAATTATGAAAAATTTATTCTATAGATTAATTATCTTTTTAGATACAGCACAGGAGAATGATACAAACTATAATATTGCCTGGTTTATGGCAAATAATTTTTATCGTATTGCTGATATGCGTATTAGCGAACTTGCAAGTGAATGTTTTGTATCACCAGCAACAATTTCACGTTTTTGTCGAGCTCTTGGTTATGAGAATTTTGCACATCTGAAACAAGAGTGCTATACATTTCATTCTGATGATAAGAAATTTAATAATTTAATAAATATTCCATTAGAAACAATGAAATCCAATCCAGAAATTGCAACTCAGGAATATGTCAATCAAGTGATTGCCTATATTTCAGATTTACCAAGAATATTAGATTGGAAAGAAATTGATGCAACTTTAAAGTTAATCCATGATTGTGATTCGGTGGCCTTTTTTGGAACACAATTTTCTCAAAGTGCGGCTCTACATTTTCAAACTGATTTATTGATGTTAGAGAAATTTACTATGGCATATATGGATTCATCACGTCAGTTAGATTGTGCTAAGGAATTAACAAAAGATAGCGTGGCAATTATTATGACTGTAAATGGGTATTTTACAGGCAGTGGTTTTAAAATCTTACAATATCTTAAAAAGTCGGGATGTAAAGTTGTCTTGATGACATGTAATCCTGAGTTGGATATTAAGATTCCTATTGATCATACAATTCTATTGGGACAATCAAAGAATCGTAAAACGGGTAAACATAGCTTGTTGACTGCTGTCGAATTGATGTCACTTCGTTACTATTCTTTATATTATCCATCAATACAAGAATTAAAGGGGCATATCCTTTAATTCTTTTTTCTTGTTCTTGGATATAAAATTATATATAATAGACCTAACAAAGAGGGAGAGAAAATGAGAGAAATTAATCAAGAAACAATTATTGAAGCAGTCAAACAATTATGTATAGAAGCCAATTCAGTCCTTCCTTGTGATGTGAGACAGGCTTTAAAAGAAGCATATGTACAAGAAGATTCAAGTCTTTCTCGCCTGACATTAGAAGTATTAAATGAGAATGCAGATATTGCCCAAGATACAAATGCGCCCATATGCCAAGACACAGGTATGGCTTGTGTATTTGTGGAGATGGGGCAGGATGTTCATGTTCAGGGCTCGCTTTCTGAGGCTATTCATGAAGGTGTACGTCAAGGATATCAGTTAGGGTATTTACGTAAAAGCGTTGTTGATGATCCGATGTTTGAACGAATGAATACAAAGGATAACACTCCAGCCATTATCCATTATGATGTTGTTGTGGGGGATTGTCTAAAAATCACTGTTGCGCCAAAAGGTTTTGGAAGTGAAAATATGAGTCAAATCAAAATGTTGAAACCAAGTGATGGTGTACAAGGCGTTAAAGATTTCGTCATGAAAGTTGTCTACGATGCTGGTCCTAATGCCTGCCCACCTATGGTTATAGGTGTGGGAATTGGAGGATCGTTTGATTATGTCACAGTGCTGGCTAAAAAGGCTATGTTAAGAACTGTTGGCAGTCATCACCAGGATCCTCGTTATCAAGCATTGGAAAAGGAATTGCTAGAAAAAATTAATCAAACTGGTATTGGTCCAGCTGGATATGGAGGGCGTACAACAGCGTTATCTCTCAATATTGAGACTTATCCAACGCACATTGCTGGGCTGCCTGTAGCTGTGAGTATTTGCTGTCATGTGGCAAGACATAAGGAGGTTGTTCTTTGATGAAACGATTATCAACACCCTTTACAAAAGAAATGGCTCTGGATTTAAAAGCTGGGGATCAGATTTTATTAACAGGAGTCTTATACACTGGAAGAGATGCTGCACATAAGCGTATGATTGAGTTTATTGAAGAAGGTATAGAATTACCTTTTGATGTCCAAGATCAAATAATCTATTATGTTGGACCAACTCCAGCAAGGCCTGGTTCGATATTTGGCAGTGGAGGTCCTACAACATCTGGACGAATGGATGCATATACCCCCACAATGTTGTCAATGGGATTGCGTGGTATGATTGGAAAAGGTTATCGCAATCAGGCTGTCAAAGAGGCAATGAAAGAATATGGTGGTGTCTATTTTGGTGCAATTGGTGGAGCAGGAGCTTATATCAGTCGTTGTATTCAATCGTGTGAGGTTATTGCTTTTGAGGATTTAGGTCCAGAGGCTATTCGTAAGTTATATGTTAAAGATTTTCCATTGACAGTTATTATTGATACATTTGGTAATGATTTGTATGAAATAGGAAGAAAAAATTATTTAGGAGGTAAGCAAGATGGCAACACATAATTATAATGAAGTTGATATTCTTTATACTCTGATGTCATATGTCAATGTGTCATCTTCACAAGATATGTATTATACAATCGCTCATACGATTCTTACACATCTTGAGAAAATTCCTGATATTAGTATCAACGATTTGGCTGATTTATGTTATACATCACCAGCAACAATTTCACGTTTTTGTAAAGATTTAAACTGTAAGAATTTTGCTAGTTTTAAACATGAAATGGCTATCTCACTTGAAATAGCTAGAGATGAGATTCATGTTGATCCCCATGATTACACTGAGATTATCAAGCAGCCGCAATACTTGGTTGATAAAATGTATCAAGAAACAATTGCATCTTTGCAGTTGGTTCATCAAAGTATTAATATTCATAGTATTGATCAAATTTGTCATATGATTTATAATGCTAAAAAGGTTCATATGATTGGATATCAGTTTAATAAAATTATTTCTAATGATTTCCAAATGAAGATGCTAAAATTAAAAAAATTTGTTTATGCTTTTGTAGAACGTGGAGATGAAATTCAAAGATTAGATATGATTGATGAAGATAGTCTTGTCATTATTATTACAGTTCGCGCCAGAAAACAATTTATGGCTCCTTTATTAGAAAAGATTCATGAACATAATCCTCAAATCCTTTTGATTACTATGAATAAAGAATTTCAAAATGATTTGATAGATTTTACATATTGTATTGATGGGACTGAAAGTGATTATACTGAATCATCAATGCAGGGAACCATTAATTTTTTAAGTTTATTAAATTTGATTTATGTTAGATATGGTTTATTATATAGAAAGTAGGGAGAATATGTATAGTTTTTTAAATGATTATAGTGAAGGGGCTCATCCATTAGTATTAGATGCCTTAATTCATACAAATAGTGAACAAACAGTTGGTTATGGATGTGATGTTTATTGTCAAAAAGCAAAAGAAGTGATTTTAAAAAGAATACAAAATCAAAATGCTGATGTTCATTTCTTGGTTGGTGGAACACAAACCAATATGACTTTTATATCTTATGTTTTAAGAGATTATCAGGCTGTTATTGCAAGTGATGAAGGACATATTAACGTTCATGAAACGGGTTCTATTGAAGCGACTGGTCATAAAGTCATTACCAAACCACACCAAGAAGGTAAAATAACTGTTGAAATGATTCAGGCACTCTTGAGTGAGCATACTGATGAACATATGGTTCAGCCAGTTATGGTTTATATTTCTCAAACAACTGAATTAGGAAGTTATTATACATTGAAAGAGTTGCAAACGCTTTATGCTTTTACAAGAGAAAAAGGACTATATCTTTTCTTAGATGGGGCTAGATTAGGAAGCTCATTGGTTTTAGAAGATGCTCCTAATATGGCTGAAATTGCTGCGAATGTAGATGCTTTCTATATTGGGGGAACAAAGATGGGGGCAATGTTTGGTGAAGCGCTTGTCATTATAAATAATAATTTAAAAAAAGACTTTCGTTTTCAAATGAAACAAAAGGGTGCGATGCTTGCTAAAGGAAGATTGCTAGGTGTGCAATTTTATGCATTGCTTAAGGATTCTTTATATGAAGACATTGGACGTCATGAAAATGAAATGGCAATGATTATAAAGCAGGCATTTGAAGAAAAAGGTTATTCTTTATATGTCCCATCCTTTACAAATCAGATTTTTGTTGATCTAGACTCAAATATTATTCAGGCTATTGAAAAAGAATTTATGGTGACTCATATTAAGAAAATAAATGAAAAAAAAGAAAGAATCCGTATTGTAACTTCATGGGCTACACCTGTTGAAGAAGCAACGAAATTTGCCGAATTAATAAGAACTTTGTAAGAAGATGACATGTCTTCTTTTTCTTATATAAATCGTGGTTTTAACTGTACATATCAGCAAAATTGTATTATAATACTAAATAGGGCAACCCCCTAAATTTACATAGGAATGGAGATTATAATATGAACAAAACTGAATTAGTAGAAAAAATTGCTGCAACTGCAGGATTAACAAAAACTCAAGCAGAAGCTGCAGTTAATGCTTTTGTTGCAACTGTAACTGATGGATTAAAAGATGGAGATAAAATTACTTTAAAAGGATTTGGAACTTTCGAAGTAAGAGCTAGAGAAGCAAGAACTGGACGTAACCCAAGAACTGGTGAAACTATGGAAATTGCTGCTTCTAAAGTCCCTGCTTTTAAAGCAAGTTCTGCTTTAAAAAATGTTGTTAACGAAAAATAATGATTAATGAAGTGCTTTTAGGCACTTTTTTATTTTATGTTTTTTAAAAATACGTGCTTATTGGAATAATTTCATGTAAACTATAGTTAGGAGATGATGGAGATGCGAGTGATACTATATAAGACAAAACATGGAGCGACAAGAAAAATTGGAAAAGTCATTAACCAATATCTTCATGACTGTTTACTTATGAATATTGAGAATCTTGATTATCCAATTTTGCAAAAGGCGGATATGATTATTATAGGTGTGCCAGTTTATTATGGACGTTTAGATTCAGATATTGTTTTATTTATTCAAAAAAATCAAGAATTGTTGATATCTCGAAAATATTCTTTATATGTCATTGGTATTCTCCAAACTGAATTTATGACATATGTGACACAAGCTTTTGATTATCATATTTTAAAACATATCAAAGTTATTGCTGGGTTAGGTGGAGCACTTTATTATCCAGATTTATCTTTAACTGAAAAGATGATTTTACAGGTTATGAATAAAAGATCGCCTGTCATTCATAAAGAAAAAGATAAAGATATTTTTGAAAATTTTAATAATGAAGAAATTAGAAGATTTGCAGACAAAATAAAAAAATTATAAATTTATA
>NZ_CFJNYH010000048.1:0-21434 GCF_984815275.1 Coprobacillus sp. | reverse complement strand
AAATGCTTGAAAGTGTAATATTTATAGGGATAATCAAAAATCAGATATAAAGTTTACATTAAATCTTTCATCTGTTTCAGCAAAATGTTCTGCAATCTTTAATTTCTCTCTTACATTACCAGATAAATACTCATCTGCTGTAACCCAATGATTAGGCTCTCCATATTCAGGAACATTGAATATTTCTCCCTCCAAATCTTTAAGCATTTTGTCCATATCCATATTACAAAGTTTTTGCATAAAGGTTATATCAACTCTTGCCTTTTCGGATAGTGAAACAATTAAAGCGTCGTTTGCATTATCAACTGATGTTATCTCTGTTTTAGGCTTGATAGTTCTTTTTGTGAACATATCTGCTTTTCTTGCAAGATTTCCATTCTCATCTAAAATTTCAAGAGAACATAATAGATAATAACTTGAATCATTTGAAAAAGCAGAGTTGTTTCCTCTACTATTGATTAGTCCATATTTCTTTGTAAACCTATCATATAATTGATTTAATTTTACTTGTTCTCTCTTTATATCTTCATCTGGATAATCTTCCGTTTGATATTCCAAAAGAGTTCTAACACAGTCCATTATTTCAATTAAGCCTTTAACTCTATTTTCAGTAGTCATTGCTAATTCTTGTGGGTACATTCTACTATTTTCTCTAAAATAGATTTTGTCATCTATTAAAGTGTATGAGAAGTTTCTTACCGTTAAATCGGCTTCAATGGAATTATCTTCTTCTCCTATATCATCTAATTCATACTCTTTTACTTCGGCGTGTATATTTGATATTGCACTTTCTAACTTATCTTCCAAATTTTCTCCATCAGAGATACAAGCAGAATCATAGCCAAACCTAGTTGAAATCATTTCCATATTTCCTAGTATCATTTCTGGATTATCAATGAAATACTGATTCATTTTTATACCATAATCATTTTCTCCAAGATATACCCAGTCTGGCTCAATATCAGTTATTGAATCTCTTTTTTGTAAGAAAATAATGTCTGATGTGACTTCGGTACCTGCATTTGCTTTAAATGTGTTATTAGGTAGTCTAATAGCACCTAATAAATCTGCTCTTTGAGCAATATATTTTCTAACACTTGGATTTTCTTTATCTAGTGTTCCTTTGCTTGTTATAAATGCAATAACACCACCGGGTCTGACCTTATCAAGTGTCTTTGCAAAAAAGTAATCGTGAATTAAAAACTTATGCTTATCATATTTCTTATCTAATACCTTGAAATCTCCAAATGGAACATTGCCAACTGATACATCAAAAAAAGAGTTAGGAAGATTAGTATCTTCATAACCCTGTACTGCAACGGTTGATTTTTGATAAAGTTGTCTTGCAATTCTACCACTTATGGAATCAAGTTCTACACCATATAACTTACAATCTTCTAATGAATCTGGTAACATACCTATAAAGTTACCAACACCACAACTAGGCTCTAATATATTGCCTGTTTTAAGTCCCATATTCTCTAATGCTTTATACATTGACCTAATTACTACTGGTGGTGTATAAAAGGCTGTTAAAGTAGATCCTCGTGCTTGTGAATACTCTTTTTCATCAAGTAAATTCTTTAATATACTATATTCATTACTCCAAGAAGAATCTTTTTCATCAAAGGCTTGTGGAAGTCCACCCCAGCCGACATATTTCGACAATATCTCTTGTTCTTGTGGAGTTGCAAATCTATTTTCTTCTTCACATTTTTTTAGAACTCTTATTGCTTCAACATTATTATTAAATTTTTCTCTTGGACTACCCTCACCTAAATTATCATTTGTAATTTTAAATTGATTTCTATCAAAAATAGGTATTTCTGGGTGAATATCAAAACTTCTTATTTTATTACTTTTCTTTTTTTCAAATACTGGAACAATGTTTTCTTCTTGAACTTCTGGTTCTTCTTCAATAGAAAGTGATATTTCTTCTTTTACATTTACCTCTATATTGCTTGGCTCTTCATTTATATTATCTTTAATATCACTTACTTTAACTTTAAGATGATCATTTGCAGGATTTTCTTGTACTTTCCTATCAAATTCTTCTTTGGATATTTCACGATTAAATAATGGATACCTAAAATCATATAATACGACATTACTAATCCCAATACTTAATATTTCATATTCATCTGCTCCAATATAAACTCTATCTCCTAAATGATATTGATATTCATATTTTTCTTCGGCTGGTTCTTCAATTATTTTTTCTGTCAAATTATTACTTGCTTCAATAAATTCTCTTTCTTGGTCTTTTTCATCAAGCCACTTCGGATATTCTTCTAATTCTTTTGAATTAAGGTATCTATCTTCGTGAATAAGAGTTTTTATTCTTTTTTCAATATAATTCCACTTGAATAATTGTTCTTTGGCACTAGCGTCAAAATAACCTCTATTAAATCTTACACCTTTATAATCAGTATTAACTCCAATTCCTGCTCCTTTTATTGTAGAAGTAGCACCACTTATTCCATATAAGTTTTTAAGATAATTTATATTATTCTCTGTTGATAAACTATTACTAAATTGTTCGTAAATACTAAACTTTGTATCACGGTGTTGTTCTGTTAAATATCTATCAACAAACTCCTGTGTAAATTCTAAATCAGATACTGATTTTTCACTATTTTCATCAAGAAAACTTAATTGGTCTGTTACACTTGGCAATGGTTCTATTCTATCATTTAACTGATTTAATAAAATCATTGAGTCATAGTGATAAGTTAAATCTTCCCAACTTATAAAACTTTCTGTATCTCTTGATAAGAAATTTCCTTTCCAAAATAAAATACCGTTGTCAAAAGTTTTATAACCATACATTTGGTCATCAACTATAACACCGGTATAATCTTTGTTAAATATTCCTTTGAGATACTCTGCTCTTTTTGTAACATCTTTTTCATTTTGTATAAAGACTTTTATTTCCTTATTTGATTTTCTTAAATGAGGGGTTGTACTTAATATTTGATTTATCTTTTCATCAACTACAACATAATGTGTTTTACTTTGACTTGAATCATAATTGTTTAAGCGTAAATTAATTCGTTCGCTACTATCTCCTCTGCTGATGTCTTCAAGATGTTCATTAAGCCTATCCATTTCATAGGGTCTTGTTGTTTCATTTGTTCTGTTATCTTCTCTTTGGCTTTCATTTCTGATACTATCTGTTCTACTCTCTCCATTGCTACTTCTTGAATATTCATCAAGTGTTCTGGAAGTTGATTGCTCATTAATAGAGTCGTGTATAGAGATTTCTTGTTCTCTTTCAAGTACCTTAACCTCATCATTGCGTATTTGCCCTCCACTTGAATCTTGTTCTCTGGTATCGCTAGGTCTGGTATCTCGTAATCCCCTTTGCGTGTGTAAGTTATACTCATCATTATTCCTCCTTTCAACAGTTTCTCTGCTTTCACTTACATCATAAGATAAATCTTTATCTATATCAAATGTGCGAATTTTATTTATTTCATTTATTCGTAACTTTTTTATAGTATTATAAATTTCACGAATACCCATTTCAGATATTTCGCTAGTGGCTACACCTAATCTAGTTATAGTTTCATAACTATCAAATGCTAATATTGGTGTAAAATCTTCATTAGTGAAATAATCATTCGGATTTAATCCACACCTTTTAATCATTGAAAATGCAATACTATTTTCTAGTGCATTTTGAACCAATAACTGAACTGCTTCATCAGTCATTGGTTCAAGAGAACTATTTTCTCTATAAAACTTTAAATCTTCCAAATAATCTTGCATATTATCTTCAACAAGTATCTTTGATACAGACTTAATTGCAAGTCCAAGAGAACTTTTATCTTCAAGTTCTCCATACTTGTTTTCTAATGATTCAATAATATCTACTTCATAAGGTTTTGGAACTGACCATAATCTAAAACTTTTTCCGAACTTGCTATTAGTATCGGCAATATCAAATACATATCTTAAATTAGTATAGCCATTATCTTCTGAAAGAAGTGCTATTCCTTTTGCACCACGATTAACCCATCTACCAACTTGTTTGTTCCAAGCCTCTATCTTCGCACACGCTACTGCTTCTGGTCTTTGTGCATAAATTAAAACTTTGTCATTAAAAGGGTATTTGTAGTTCATTGCTGCACATTCCAAGAATGACATCCAGTCATCCGGATTCTTGCTTATTTGTGTTAAAGTTTCTCCATATAGGTCTGTTATTAGTCTTAATTTACTCGCCATATTGCACCTCCTGTTCTAAATTAGACTATTATTCTTCTGACATTTTGCTCTTTTTTATTTTCTCCCTTACACTTAATAAGACTTCATAATAATTAGTATTGATAGGAATATTACCTATCTCATAAAACAATATCATAAATAAATCTACAATCTCGTTATTATAAAATCTCATATCAACTATTGTAGTTCCATCTTCTTCTGTTATTGGAACACTATATCTTAATAGTTTATCTTTCATTTTTGATGATTTATTTGAATAATTTTCATTATCAGAATCTATCATATTTTCTAATATTTCTAGTAGTTTATTATATTCGTCTACATTTAATTTAATTTTAATTGGTGGTATTCTTTTTGAATATGCCATTTTAATTCCTCCTATCTTTCTCTATCTTTGTCTTGTTTTACTTTTTCATTTAAAACAATGTTATTTCTGTATGATTTTATCGCCTCTTTTACAGAAGTGTTGCTTAAAATATCATCTACTTTTGCTTGTGCCTCTTTTTTGTTTTTGGCTTCAACCTCAAAAGTAATAGTTCCATTTATATCAACATCAATTTCAAACTTTTTCATTTGCTATCATTTCCTTTCTCTTTATAACCACTTAAAAATTCTATAAATAATTGAGCAGTTTTATTATTGTTCTTTTTTACTAATTCCCATAAGTCAGAAATAATATAAAAATCTGACATTGTTAAATTGGGAATCTTTCTTACCTCTTTTATATCTAATGTTGCTATTTTTTTGCTTGTATTAAATCCAGCATTAAATAGTTTTTCAAATGCTTTTGATATACTGTTTAAATTATATTTTTCTTCCAATTTAATCCTCCTAAACCTTTTCTACTAACTCACAAATATAGATAATTTGCTTATTAGTGTTGTGTCTGCAAGTTATTAAAGTTAAAGTGCTTTTTTCGGCATTTCTAACAATGTTAGCAGTTCCTGTTTTTTCTATATCGTATTGATTAACAACTTTGTATTTGTATTCACTACCTCCATAAAAAATACTAACCTCATCATCTGTTTCCAATTTATATAAGTTCTTAAAAAATGCTGTTCTACCACTACCAGAATGTCCTGCTATTATAACATTCCCGTTTTCCTTATCTGGCATATCAGATTCATTAAGTATTAAAATGTTTCGATTAACATTATTATAATAACTACCTTTACTTGCTAGACCTTTTTCAAGTCCTATCTTTGGTATTTTAATAACTGCAATATAATCAACCTTTTTAGTTTGAGTTGTAGTTGGCTTTTGGTGTTCTTCTTGCTCTTTTTCTTCGGTTGGTGTTGTTTCATCAGTTATTTCTTTTTGTTCTTCGTAAAAAGTATCTATTAAATTTTCTTCATTTTGATTTTGAAAATAATTGTATAGATATTTACCTCCAACTATTCCAATTCCAACAACAATTAGCAAAGAGCCAACTATTATAAGTTGACTCTTACTAACCTTTCTATCTTTATTTTTGTTTTTTCTTTTTAACATAGACAATTACTCCTATTCCTCCAAGAACAAATAATGCTCCGGCAATTTCAATAATATGAGTATCAGTAATTCCTGTACTAGGAACTTCAATTACTACTTTTTCATCAGTCATTGTTGCCTTAACCACTTTTCCATCTTCTAAAATTTCAAAATACATTCTTTCAGGATTTAAAGTGTAACCCTCTGGGGCTTCTTTCTCTAAAATATAGTATTTTCCATATCTAATTTCTGGAATAGTAATTTTACCATTTTCGTCTGTTCTACCACTAAAAATAAGTTCATCTTTTTCATTATAAATTTCAATTAGTGTGTTAGGTAATGGTTCTCCTGTTGATACATCAGTCTTTGTAAATTCAAGAGTTCCAGTAATAGGTTTATCTTTCATTTCAGCCTTTGTAATTTCTCCATTTTCTTTTAATTCAAAATAGATTTTTTCATCTGTAATTGTATAACCCGTTGCTGCCTCTTTCTCAATGATATAGTATTTTCCAACTTTTAAATCTGTAATAATTACTTTACCATCTTTGTCAGTTTTACCAGTAAAGATTAGTTCATTATTTTCATTATAGATTTCAACGATTGTGTTTGGAATAACATCTCCATTTACAAGATCCTTTTTAGTAAATTCCAAAGTACCTTTCTTTAAGTAGTTTAAATTACTGTATGATTCAAAAACTATTGGTGTTTCATCATTTACTTCTTTTAATTCAAAATAGTGTTTATTACTATCTAATACATATTCATCTTGTGTTTTTACTTCAATTAAATAGTATTTTCCAAGAGGTAATTTTTTAGAAATTGCATAACCATTTTTGTCAGTTGTAATAGTATCTACTTTTGTACCTTTTTCATAATAAAGATGATTTCCATCAGCAGATTTAATATCTTCTTCTGCATAGATTTCAAATGTTACACCACTTAATTTTTTATCTTTGTAAGTGTATTTACCATCTTTAATTACTAAATTTTCTCCTGTTTTCTTAATTTCAAGTTGACCTTTTATTGGTGTGTTTTTATAAGTTACTGTTATAAAAGCACCATAAGTTGTATATGAATAATGAGTATCATTTCCTATTGTGAATTTTAATCCATCTTTGTCTTTTAAATAACCATTAGGAGCAGATACCTCAATCAATTTATAATTTCCAGCAGGTAGTTTTAAGTAAGTTATCATTTTACCATTTTCCATTACGATTAGTGCAAATAATAATATTTTTAACATTTAATTTCCCTCACTTTCCGAAAAAAAATGACTCTTTATTAAGAGCCACTAATATTTACTTTTTAATTCTTGATCCAGTCCTTCACCACTTCTGCAAAAGAAATGCAAATAATACCAATACTTTCCGTTTTCATCTATTGCAGATGGATAAACTCTAAAATAATTTATCTCTGGTTGTATTTGATTATCTGGGTGTTCTTCGTTCCAATCTAAAACATAATCTAACTCTTTGCTTTGAATTTCAGTACCTCTCCTTAAAGCCTCACTTTCAGAAGAAAACTCTTTTTTTCCGTGAGTAATAGAATCATAAAAAGTTGTTGACTCTTTGTTCTGTTGTCCTTGATTACTTGAACCATTATTTTTATTACTTTCAGTTGTTTTATTCTCTTGTTTTTCTTCTTGTGATTTGTTACTTGTAGTTGGTACATTGCTAGATTTAGTTTCTGCTTTTTTTGGGGTTTCTGAAACCTTTGTTGATGTTTTAGATTTATTTTCTTGTTTTGAAGTATCTTCTTTTGGACTTTCACTATTTCCATTTGCTGTTTTGTTTCCGGTTTCATCTGTTTCAGTAGTTATATCGTCTTTGCTTTGTTCTTCCTCTTGCAAGTTAAATTCCTCATCTTTATCTTCTACAACATTTACCTGTTCGTGGTTTGAATTTGTCTTAAAACATTTGGTTAGAACAAACGCTCCACTAACTGCTACTGCAAAAACAACAATGACAACTAAAATGATTTTCTTTTTCATAACAATCACACTCCTTTATTTCTTTCAATCTAGCATATTCTAAAATATTTTGCATTTGTGTAAATACTTATATACTTTTTTCAGTTAGTAAATAAATAGTTAGTAATAATACTAGGGAGGATTGTAAGGAGGGATTTGTGGAATATTAACTCCCACTATCTTGCGTCCATAGACTTTTGTCTTTGGAGATGTTTCCCATAAAATTCAATGGCATTAACAACAAAATCTTCAATTTTTTTCTCCTCAATATTCTTTGGGAGTACATTTCTTATTCTGTCTGCATTAAATTTCATTTTGGGAATCTGGTTGGGTTTCTCCTCTGATAAAAAATCTTCTATTTCATCAGTCGTAAGTGTTCCCTCTTGACTCATCTTTTTAAGTCTTATTGCTTGTGCGTGAGATGGTGTTGCTACATTACACTCAATGCAATCTAAAACTGCATATTGTTCTTCATCTTTTAGAAAAGATAATTCAACGGCTGGACTCAATGCGATTTGCTTTTCATCAACTAAATCTAATAACTCTGGTATTAGTGCAGTAAGTCTTATAAACCTTTGAATTTGGCTTCTACTATCTCCAACTTCTTCTGCAAGTAATTGAACAGAATATTTACTTTCTAACTTCTCCCCAACTTGGGCAGAAGTTAAATCTGTTCTTTTGCCTTGATGTGTTAGGGCTTCCAATTTCATTTTATATGCAAATGCTTTTTCACTCGGTAATATTTCTTCTCTTTGTAAGTTGCTATCTACCATTATAATAACAGCCTCATCATCTGTTAAATCTCTAACAATACAAGGTAGTGTTTCATTATTTGCTAATTGACTTGCATACTTTCTTCTGTGTCCAGATACCATTTCATATCTACCATCTGGCTTTTGTCTAACTAATGCAGGAACTAATACTCCATTTTCTTTTATGCTATCACGCATATTAAACATATCTTCATTTTCAATGACTTTAAATGGGTGGTCTGGAAAATCATCAATATCACTTATTTTAATATCAATAACTTTTTCCAACTTATCATTAGTTCTTTCTTCTTCTGTTGTAAAAAGGTCATCTAACTTTGGCAGTGGCATTTTTGGTATGTTCTTTGCCATCATTAAGCACCTCCTTTGCAAAAGAAGAATATGCATTTGCTACCCTTCCACTTTTATCATAAGAAAACACACTTCCTCCTGATGAAGTAGATTCGGCAGTCTTAACTGCTCTTGGTATTTGAGTATTAAATAGTTTTAATATACTCCCATAATTGTCTTTTAATTGAGTTGCTATCTCTTTTGGAAGATTAGCCCTTGAATCAACTAATGTTAATAATGCTCCCTCTATTTTAAGAGTAGGATTTATTTGTCGTCTAACTTTATTTATTATCTTAAATAAATCAGTCATACCTCTTAAAGCAAAGTATTCACTTTGAACTGGTATGATAACACTATTTGCACTAGCAAGAGCATTTATTGTAAGCATACCTAAACTTGGTTGACAGTCTAAAAGTATATAATCATAGTCATCTTTAATACTAGATAAGCAATTCCTTAAAGTATATTCTCTACTCATTGCATAAGTTAACGAATTTTCTAATGCTGATAAAGAAAGATTAGATGGAATTAAATCCACATTTTCACTATGGTGTAATATACTTTCCTTTATTTTAATTTCATCATCATTCATTGATTGCTCCATTAAATCAGTTAAAGTATATTTTAGTTCATTTTCATCATACCAACCTGCATAAGTAGTTAAATTACTCTGAGGATCAACATCTACAACTAACACTCTTTTTCCTTGTTTAGCCAATGCTACTCCAAGATTAAATGTTGTTGTGGTCTTACCAACTCCTCCTTTCTGATTTGTAATTGCAATTACCTTGCACTTACTTTCTTGCATATTCTCGCCTCCTTTCTTTTAATTTAGCCACCTTAATTTAATAAGATGACTATGTATTCCATTTCTGGCATAAAAAAAGAACTGACCATTTTTAATCAGTTCAAATATGTTTAATAAATTTTATTTAATTTTAAGATTAGTTCATCAATAGGTTCTGGATATTTTCCTTGTTGGATTATTATATTTCTAAACTCATTTAAAGCATTTAATACAATTTTTACTTCATTATTATAGATTGGTAATTTAATCTTTTTTTTCATAATAGTTCCCCCATTTCTTATATATAAATTATATCACTTCCATTTAAGAAATAAAAATGTGCAACCTACAAAACAATGGGGTTTAAATGTCGTAATCACCTCTCTAATTCCTAGTTTAAATAATATCAAAATTACTATATTTTGATCATTTTTTTGTTAATTTAACCGTTTTTTGATAAAATCGTGCAAGATATAAAATCGAGAAAGTCCTTTATTTATAAGGGTTTGTTAGTGGGTTTAAATAAATCGTAATCAATCACTGAATTTGTGCCATATTATCCCCCTATTCTAACCATTGAACAGAATCAAAAGGAAAAATAACCAACCCTTTCATTCCAATAATATCATCAATTGTAAAAGTGCCTAATTCTCTTGAATCTGTAGATCTCAACCGATTATCACCCATCACAAAATATTCACCTTCACCAACAACCACTTTAAAATCATCAGTAAATCGTTCAACATTATATGTAATCTTGGACTCATTCACAAAATTCATATCTAAAAAATCTTGTGGTGTCACTTGATTATTAACATACAAAACATCATCTTTAAATTCAATCGTATCTCCAGGCAAACCAATAACTCTTTTTATAATTTTCTCATCTAAAGCTTCACTATATAAAACAATAATATCAAAACGCTTAATATTTTCTGCCTTGATCCCAATACCATTAATTAAAGCTATACTTTGATCATGCAAAGTATTTTCCATAGACGTTCCATCAATTCTGACTGGAATCACAACAAATTTAAATACACAAATTGTCACAACTATAACAACAATCATTTCAATGATTGAATAAAGATATCTTTTCTTCAGTTTCATATTATCACCTTTTACCATTATACCCTTAATATCCAAAAAAGACTAGAAAAAAAGTACGGGAATTTCCCATACTTTTTATTTACGAATTTCTTTAATTCTAGCAGCTTTACCAGATAAACCACGTAAATAATGTAATTTAGCTCTACGTACTTTACCAATCTTAACAACTTCAATTCTATCAATAATTGGAGAATGAATTGGGAAAGTTCTTTCTACACCAACTTGGTAAGAAATTTTTCTAACTGTGAAAGTTTCAGAGATTCCTCCACCTTTTTTAGCGATACAAACACCTTCAAATAACTGAGTACGTGTTTTGTCACCTTCTTTAATTTTTACGTAAACTTTAACAGTATCCCCAGCTTTGAAATCAGGGATGTCGTTTCTTAATTGTTTTTTAGTAATATCTTGTACTAATTGCATATTCATAATATGACTTCCTCCTAAACATTTGTAATCTTCGAAGTTCATACGTTATCATAACCAGCGGAACATCTGCCGTCCAAAGACTGATATATATTATCATTTTATAGCGACAAAATCAATCTTTTTTTTGAATTTCTTTTAATATATTGATTTCCTCTTCAGTAAACTCTCTTTTTTGTAATAAATCAGGTCGTTTATAATATGTCTTCATAAGAGATTGCTGTAAACGCCATTTGCGAATATTTTCATGATGCCCACTCATCAATACATCTGGCACAACTGTCCCATCATATTCATATGGTCTTGTATATTGAGGATATTCTAACAACCCATCACTAAATGAATCATCCTCATGCGATGTTTCTCTAATCGCACCTTCAAGTAATCTAATCACCGAATCACAAACAACCATACTGGCAAGTTCCCCACCAGTCAACACATAATCACCAATTGATATTTCAACATCTACATAATCACGAATTCTCTCATCAAATCCTTCATAGTGTCCACAGATAATTATCAAATGCTTTTCTAATGATAATTTTTGACTATAAGCCTGTTGAAGAGTTTGTCCCTGTGGTGACATTAAAATCACTAGTGAGTCCTTTGTCACAAGTGATTTTAAACAATCTAAGATAGGCTGACACATTAAAACCATTCCTTGTCCACCACCATAAGGATAATCATCAACCTTTTTGTGTTTATTATCAGCAAATTCACGAAAATCATGAATTCGAACTTCCACAAGTGAAGTATCAATTGCTCGCTTAATAATTGATGTATTTAAAAAACCATCAAACATTTCAGGAAACAATGATAAAATATCAATTTTCATTATAAAAACCCTCTATCAACTCAACGTCAATACGTTTGTTTACAATATCTTCATTTTTAACAAAAGCATCTACATATGGAATCAAAATTTTCTGAGTTCCACTCACTACCAAAACATCATGATGATCATATAATTGAACATCCTTCACCGTTCCAATAAGAATTCCTCGATTATAGACTTCACACCCAATTAAATCTCCAACATAATACTCTCCATCATTCAATAAAGTCTCATCCTTATAAGCGTACACTGTACACCCTTTATATTTTTCAACTTTATTAATATCCTGAAAATCAACAAATGAGACCAAAACATGTCCCTTATGAATACGATGCGTAGCAACTGTCATATCTACCATTGTACCATGATCATCAATCAATAAATGGTTCCCTTTTTGAAACCTTTCTTCAATAAAATCAGTAGATACATTAACCTTTAATTCACCCTTAATTCCATGTGTATTGACGATTTTACCAATAATGACTTGTTCCATAATATCCTCCTTAAAAAAAATAGATGTGATATCACATCTATTCTCCATACGATTCAAATTTGATATCTAATTTTTTTTCATGTAAACGCCCGCTCACAGACATCAATTGACGAATTGAATTAGCCATCATACCTTTTCTACCAATAAGCTTTGCAATATCATCATGAGAAGCATAAACATAAAGTACAATTGTATCTTCATCCAATGAAGGCATTTGACGAACCTCTAGTTTATTCTTATCATTGACCAACTCACAAGCAATATCGTGTAAAGTTTTTACGTAATCCATGATTACTCACCAACTTATTTCTTTGCTTTTGAATCAGCAAATTTTTTCATGATACCTTTTTGGCTTAATAAGTTTCTTACAGTATCAGAAGGTTGAGCACCCTTGTTTAACCAAGCCAAAACTTCATCTTCTTTAATTGTAACAACTGCTGGATTTTGCCTAGGATCATAAGTTCCTAATTGTTCGATAAAACGTCCATCTCTAGGCATTCTTGAATCAGCAGCTACAATTCTATAAAATGGTGATTTTTTAGCACCCATTCTTTTTAATCTAATTTTTACAGCCATAATATTTCCTCCATTATTTTTTCATTTGCTTATATATAATATCACAAATAAATTATCTGTCAAGTGTTTTTACTTAACACTCATTTTTTATGAAATCTAATAGGTGTATAAACTATGCTCTCACTTATTATTAATGATAGCATTGCTAAACTAGAGACAATTTCATATTCTTTTTAGTTTCAATAGCAATATGATGATTTTCTATTCTTTATCAAAGCATCAATATTGTAAGATTTTCTCTATGATATTATGACACTAAATATAACCTTTAAATATGCAATATTTCCTTTAGGTTGCATAAAACATTTCCAAAAATATATATCAATTATTCTCTTACCTACTTTGATACAATAAATGCATCTCTATTCTTATATCTGAATAATGAGATGCATCTCTTTCTTATCTTTTCTTTTTCTTTTTATGCCTTTCTTTTTTACGATGAGGATCAAACATCATATTAGATTTTGGTTTTTGAGTTGGCATACCTGTTGTTGGATCCAAATTACCCATTTGCTTCATCATTAACTTAGATTGTTCAAATTGCTTAATCAAACGATTAACATCAGCCACATTACGTCCACAGCCTTTAGCAATTCTTTCTTTACGTTTTGCATTTAAGATTGAAGGATCTCTTCTTTCTGCTTGTGTCATAGAATAAATAATAGATTCAGTCTGTTTCAACTTCTTATCAGTATCATCATCATTGATATTTGGTAATTTAGGCATACCAGGTATCATCTTCATAATTCCAGATAATGGTCCTAATTTACGCATTTGATGCATTTGTTCAAGCATATCATCAAGCCCAAAAGTTCCTTGTTGCATACGATTGAATGTTTTCATTGTTTCTTTTTCATCATAAACATCTTGCACTTTTTCAACTAAAGAAACAACATCTCCCATTCCCAAAATACGATCTGCCATACGATCTGGATAGAACAAATCAATTGCATCTAATTTCTCACCAGTCCCTACAAACTTAATTGGAACATGTGTAATATGACGAACAGATAAAGCTCCACCACCACGAGAATCACCATCTAATTTTGTTAAAACAGCACCAGTAATACTCAAGTGTTCATTAAATGATTGTGCCACATTAACAATATCCTGTCCTGTCAACGCATCAACAACCAATAAAATTTCACTTGGATTTGTAATCTCTTTAATGTTTTGTAATTCTTGCATCAATGGTTCATCAATATGTAAACGTCCTGCTGTATCGACAATGATAACATCATGTTGATTTTCTTGCCCATAAGCCATAGCCTGTTTAACAATATCTTCAGCTGAAATATCAGTTCCTTTTTCAAATACAGGAACATTTAATTGTTGCCCTAACGTTTTCAACTGATCTACAGCAGCCGGACGATAAATATCAGCAGCAACCAATAATGGTTTTTTCGCATATTTTTTTGTTATTAATTTGGCAATCTTTCCAGAAGTTGTCGTTTTCCCACTTCCCTGCAAACCGACCATCATAATAACAGTTGGTTTTCTTGAAAAATCCAACTCACTAACACTTGTACCTAACAATTCCACCAGTTCATCATGAACAACCTTCACAACGACTTGTCCTGGTTTTAATGAGCCTAAAACATCTTGTCCCAATGCCTTTTCCTTTGTATTTGCAATAAATTCTTTAACAACTTGAAAATTGACATCAGCCTCAAGTAACGCTAAACGAATTTCACGAAGCATTTCATCCATATTCGCTTCAGTTAAAGTTGCCTGCCCTTTAATTTTTTTAAGACTATCCTGCAACCTTTCTGAAAGAGATTCAAAAGCCATAAGTCACCCTCCTATATCCTCTTTAACATTTCTAAATAATCATCCAATTGTTCACGAGATGTATTTTGTTCATCCTCTATACGCTTTATTAAATCCATTCTCTGAACATGCTTTTCAAGCAAATGCAGTTTACTTTCATAATCTTCCAATGAAGCGACTGCACGCTTTAAATTATCATAAACAGCATTGCGTGAAACATTTAAATCCTCCGCAATTTCTGCCAAAGATAAATCTTCTTCATAATACAAAGTCAAATAATCTTGTTGTTTATCTGTCAATAAATCACAATAACAATCCATCAGAAGATTAACTCTTTGCTTCTTTTCTAAACTTGACTCCATTTTATTCCTCCATCAAGTTCTTACACAATCCGTAGATATATTGTTCAAGATCAAATTCTTGTAAATCATCCATACTTTCACCTAGACCCATAAATTTAACAGGAATATTCAAGGTATCTTTAATAGATAGCACAATTCCACCTTTAGCAGTTCCATCCATCTTTGTTAAAACAATACCTGTAATATCAGTGATTTTAGAAAATTCTTGAGCCTGAGAAACGCCATTTTGACCTGTCGTTGCATCAATAACCAAAAGTGTTTCTTGTGGTCCACTAGGAACCACACGTTTAATGATACGATTCATCTTTTCTAACTCATTCATCAAATTCACTTTGTTTTGTAAACGCCCAGCAGTATCGCAAATAAGGACATCAACACCTTTATCCTTTGCCTGATTTAAAGCATCAAAGACAACTGATGAAGGATCACCGCCTTCCTTACCTTTTATACATTCAATTCCTAAACGCTCAGCCCAAACAGCCAGTTGATCAATAGCTCCTGCTCTAAACGTATCACCAGCAGCAACCATTACAGTTTTTCCTTCTGATAACATCATATGAGCAAGTTTTGCAATCGTAGTTGTTTTTCCTGCACCATTAACACCTACCATTAAAATCACTGTTAAATCCTGATCATCATAGTTGATTTTTGTTGTCATATAAGAGTCATTGGCATAGATAACAAACATTTTATCAATAATAATATCATTAATCATTTGTGGATTTTTGATATTCTGTAAACGCACTTCTTTTTTGATTTCATCAATGATTGTCATAACCATTGACACACCAACATCACTCATAATCAAAACATTTTCTAATTCTTCAAAATAATCATCATCAATTTCACGATAACGTGCTGCCAATTCGTTAATCTTAGCAGAAAAAGAAGAACTTGATTTATCTAACCCAGCTACATATTTGTCATTTTGCTTTGCTGAATTCCCTACAATTGCATCTTTAATCTTACTAAAAAATCCCATCGAAGACCCTCCTTATGCTGTCTGTGCCAAATCAATAGCATCTTTCAATTTGACACTTACTAATTTTGTAACACCTTTTTGCTGCATTGTTGCTCCATACAAAAGATCACATTCTTCCATTGTCCCTTCTCTATGTGTAACAACAATAAATTGTGTTTCACTTGAAAATTCCTTTAAATACTTTGCAAATCTCTCAACATTTGCAACATCTAATGCTGCTTCAACTTCATCTAAAATACACATTGGAACTGGACGAACTCGTAAAATAGCAAACAAACAAGAAATTGCAATTAATGCTTTTTCTCCTCCTGAGAATAAAGTGATATTTTGAACCGCTTTTCCTGGTGGCTGAACATCTATATCAATACCTGTTTCTAAGATATTATCTGGATCACTATAACGCAATTCCGCTCTTCCTCCACCAAATAAATTTCTAAAAACAATATTAAATTCTTTATTAATCTTCTCAAATGTTTCACTAAAGCGTGTCACCATAATCTCATCCATTTCATCAATCGCTTTCAAGATACTATCTTGAGCACTAATTAAATCCAAACGTTGTGTATTTAAACTCTCATAACGAGTTGAAACGTCTTGATAATCCTCAATAGCCTGTAGATTAACATTTCCTAGTGAATCAATTTTATGACGTAAAAGTCGCACAGTTTCTTTCGCTTCATGCATATTCACTTCAGTTGCTAATTCTTCCTTAGCATATTCATAAGTCATTTTGTATTCGTCATTTAAACGCAACAAATAGTTTGATAACTCTGTTTCTTGTTTTGCCTTTTCAATCTGTTTTTGTGTCATATCTGATTGAATTTCACGTAAATGTGAACGTGAAGCCCTAAGGGTTTCTTCAATCTTATCATTCTCATTAACAAAACTCATACGTAATTCACGTTTAGCCTGAATAGCTTCAGTTAAACGGTCACGACGTTTTTTAGCTTCATTTAATTCATTAATTAGTTGATTATCCTGAGCCCCACTTTGAATCTCAGATAACTCAATACTCCGATTTGTTAAATTCTCATACTCACTTTTAGCGACTTGTAAATCACTTTTCTTGTTCGTCACAACAACTTCTAATTTGGCAAATGACATTTGTTTTTGTAGTAAATTATGAGAAATTTCACGTGCCATGTTATCTAAATCATTTAATTTTGATTTTTTCTCAGTCATTTCTTTTTCTTGCGATTCAATAACCTCTTTAATCATTTCTAATTCACGTTTACTAGCAAACGATGAAGATTGTTGTTTATAACTTCCTCCAGTCAAAGAACCTCCAACATTCACAACTTCGCCATCTAATGTGACAACCTTATATCTTGCAAAAGTTGCACGTGATAAGGCTGATGCATGTTCTAATGTGTCAACAAGAATAATATGCCCCAATTGATTCAAAACAACACTATCAATTGGTGTATTATATCTCACAAAATCACTCATCACACCTAAATATCCTGATGTGTTTTGACATACAACCTGATGTTCTTCTCTAATTCTTCTGGCTTGCATTGTTTCTACTGGTAAGAATGTGGCACGTCCTGATTTATTGTCTTTTAGGAAACGAATGGCATCTCTTGCACCTTCATCTGTTTTGGTCACAACAAACTGAACAGCATTCCCAAGCGCAGTTGACAATGCCAGTTCATATTCTGGGTCGCTTTCTAATAAATCTCCAAGCACACCAATAATGCCATTTAAAGATTGCCTCGCTTTCATAACCGAACGAACCCCATAACTATAACCAGATTTATTTTCGACCACATCAATTAATTGTTCTTTACGTGCACGATTATTATGTAATTGTAAATTTAAGTTTTCTATATTTTGTCTAAGAGCCATCATATCATTACGATTGCGTTCCTGTGATGCTTCTAAATCCATTTTTTCTTCTTTAGTTTCATTATAACGATGAACACGATCATTATATTCATTCACAGCATCCTGTAAAATAGCCTTCATTTGAGCAATACGTGCCTGCAGATCTTCTTTATCTGTATTCTCAAGGATATGCTTACGATTTGTATCAATCTCTACTTTTTGCGTTTCTAATTCATTCACATTATTCATTGCTGTTAAAAGTTGACCTTGTAATCCATTAACCTCTTGATCTAAATCATACATTTTTTTCTTTAATGTTTCATTCTGCTGTTCATTTAAAAGGATTTGTCCATCAATTGTCACTTTCTCTTTATCTAAAAAATCCAGAGATACATTAAGGTCTTTCAAAGATTCAGATAAATTTTCTATTTCTTTAACCAAAACACTCACTTCGATAGACTGTAATTGATCTTTAAGTTCTAAATAAACCTCTGCTTTTTCTTTTTGTCTCTTTAAAGGAGCAATTTGTTTTTCGAGTTCTAAACAAATATCTTCAACACGATCTAGATTATCTTTGGTTCTTTCTAGCTTACGGATAGATTCTAGTTTACGTTTTTTATATTTTGCAACACCAGCAGCTTCTTCAAACATTCCACGTCTTTCTTCTGGTTTACTATCAGCAAAAGTAGAAATATTTCCTTGAGATATAATTGATAAAGAATCTCTTCCAAGTCCTGTATCCATAATCAAATCAACAATATCTTTTAAACGACATGGTTCTTTATTAATTAAATACTCTGCTTCATTATTTTGGCGATAGAGACGTCTCGTAATTTCAACCTCATTATAGTCAAAGTTCATAAAACGATCTTCATTATCAAATACCAAAGTCACTTCTGCCAAACTTTGAGGTTTACGATCTTCGCTGCCATTAAATATAACATCTGCCATATTAGAACCACGTAACGACTTGACTGACTGTTCTCCTAAAACCCAACGCACTGCATCACTAATGTTTGATTTTCCACATCCATTAGGACCTACAATCCCTGTAATTCCTGGTTGAAATTCTATGACCGATTTATCAGCAAATGATTTAAAACCGTGTAATTCAATTCTTTTTAAATGCATAGATTCAAATCCTTTCCTAAAGTGAATTATCCTTGTCTTTTTTCATTAACCTTTCTGTAATATGAAAAGTTCTTTCCTGAGGAAGACGAATAATAAACTTACTTCCTCCATCCTCTCTGGATTTTACATCAATTGTTCCACGATGTAAATCAATAATTCTTTTGACAATAGATAATCCTAATCCATTTCCTTCAATACTTCTTGATTTATCCTGACGATAAAATCTTTCAAAAATATGAGAAATAGCCTCTTTGCTCATTCCTACTCCTGTATCTTCAATTGTCACTTCAACTTCTTTAGATGACTTTTTAACAGAAATAGTCACAACACCATTCTCGTTTGTATACTTAATTGCATTATTTACCAAATTAATCCAAACCTGTTCTAACCTTGATTCATCCGCTTCAATCCGAATATCATTTTTGGGCAACTGAAACTCTATTTCAATATTTTTACTTAAAGCCAAATTATCTTGTGTTTCAATAACACGACTTAATTGTTCAATTAATGAAAATTCACTTGTTTCTAATTTTACATCTTCCCCATCCAAAATTGTTAACTGTAACATATTCTTAGATAAGGTTGATAAACGCTTACTATGAAACAATATAATATCAGCATATTTTTGTCTTTGTACCAATGGCAATTCTTCATTTTTTAATATTGTTGCAAAACCTTGAATAGCAGTCAGAGGTGTTTGAAACTCATGGGAAACATCTGAAATAAATTGTTGCCTTGTTTCTTCCTGTTTAGCTAACTGCTGTGCCATTTGATTAAAACTGCGATTCAATCGGGCAATTTCATCATTACCTGTATAATTAACACGAACACGATAATTTCCTTTAGACAATTCATTTGTTGCTTTATTTAATCGTGAAATTGGTTTAACAATAATATCGGCAATAATCAAGAATGTAATACTCCCTGCAACTAACATACAAAAAACAGCAATCATAGCCGAATCTACAAAGACCATTTCTTTTTTCCCTATATCTTTTTGAACAAAAATAATGTATTTTTGTCCATTAATTTGAAATGATTTCGCATATTTGCGCATTGAAGAATCTCTTAAGGTTATCACTGTCCCTAAATGGTCATTCAATTTCTTATAGTCTTCACTAGATAACTGTCTTCCCGATATTGTTCCATAATCTGTTCTTTGCCCATTGCTTTCAATATAAAAACTAGCCTCTGATGTATCAGCATAACCTGATAAAATTTTAGGCAAATCACCATCCTCAATAATCTGTAAAAGATCAGCAATATGTTCAGAAGAACTTTCTAATTCTTCTACTGCTAATCTTCCTAATTCATCCGAATTTTTACGTAATGAAAAATATCCAGCAATGGAAAAACTAAACAAGATACTAACCAAGAATCCAAGAATCAATTTTCCATAAATGGATTTCATTGTTCAACCTCAATCTTATAACCAAGCCCACGTACTGTCACAACTTTAAAACCTGGCAAATGACCTAAATTTTCTCTAATTCTCTTAATATGAACATCAACAGTACGATCAAATCCATCATAATCCATTCCCCAGATCTTTTCAATCAGTTGTTCACGAGTAAAAATTTGATTAGGATTTTTAGCAAGCTCAAAAGCAAGTTCAAATTGTTTTAAAGGCAAATGTAATGTCTCATCATGATAACGAATTTCATACTTATCACCATCAAAAATAACATCTTGAATTTGAACAATATTTTGGCTATTAATACTATAACGCTTAAGTATTGTTTTTACTCTTGCAAGGAGTTCATCTGGATCAAAAGGCTTTGTCACATAATCATCAATTCCTAATGAAAAACCTCTTAATTTATCAGCTGACTGAGATTTTGCTGTTAACATAATCACAGGAATATCTTTAAATTCTTTCATTTCCTCAACCAATTGAAAACCATCCATGACTGGCATCATGATATCAACAATAGCCAAATCAATATACTCATTTTCCAATATTCCTAAAGCTTCTTCTCCACCGCTTGCCTCTCTTACAGAAAAACCTTCTTTATCCAAATAGAAACGTATTAGCTCTCTAATATGCTCTTCATCATCAACCACTAAAATTTTAGATTTCATGATCATACACCTCGATTCATTTTGTAATTATATCATAATTAAAAGGAAATTCCTATATCTATCAAATAATAAACCAGTAAAACTCTGTTCTTCTTTTTTTATTTATAATTTTGTTAGAATTGTTTTTAATAATCTTTATATTTTCCTGTCTCCAAACTCAAAAACAGCCTTATAATGCATATAAAAAATGGAGTTACATACTCCATTTTCTGGCTCTATAATTTAACTGGAGGATTTAAATAAATCTTTCAGTTTTATTTTATATTAAAATAGACATAACTATAACCTTG
>NZ_CFJNYH010000047.1:0-21681 GCF_984815275.1 Coprobacillus sp. | reverse complement strand
AGGCTTTACCAGCAAGTTATATACAAAATACACAGGAAATGTCTTATCAAGACAATATAAGCAGTTATATTTTCCAACCAAAGGGCGAGAATAAAGGTGGCATTATTTTTTATGCTGGAGCAAAAGTGGATGAGTTGGCATATACAAATTTAATGCAAAAGTTTTCACAGCAAGGATATATGTGCGCTTTAGTCAAAATGCCATTTCGATTGGCTATATTTGATAGCAATGCTGCAGATAAGATTATTGCAGCTTTTCCAAATATTAAGAATTGGTATATGATGGGGCATTCTTTAGGTGGAGCAATGGCAGCAAATTATGCTTTTAATCATGAAAATAATTTGAAAGGCTTGGTTTTATTAGGGGCTTATTCTACTCAAGATTTATCGGAAACATCTTTGCAGGTCTTGAGTTTTTATGGGACTGAGGATCAAGTTTTAAATATGGGTAAATATCAAAATTATTTTCCAAATCTTCCACAAAATACAATAGAATTTACTATTGAAGGGGGTAATCATGCTTATTATGGGAATTATGGTGAACAATCTGGAGATGGAGTTGCAACAATAACAGCTCAAGCACAACAGGAACAAGTTGTTCAGTTATTTTGTCAAACTTTTATTAATAAAGAGGAGTTGGTTGAGTGAAACAATTACAAGTTATAAAAATGGCATTGGCGTTCTTTTTGGCAATGACTATTGCACAATGTTTTGGATTGCAATACACAGCAAGTGCTGGAATTGTAGGTTTGTTAACAATTCAAAATACACGTAAAGAGACATTTCAAATCTGTTTAAAAAGAGTTTTATCTTTTTTTCTGGCATTCATATGTGCCTATGTTGTTTTTTTGATTTTTGGTTATAGTGCAATGAGTTTTGCGATTTTTCTATTCATATTTATTGGTCTTTCTTTTTTAGGACATTTAGAGGATGGAATTGCTATGAATGCTGTTATTGCAACACATTATTTAATTGAAGAATCTATGAATTTGTTTTGGATTCAAAACGAATTTGGAATTTTTATGATTGGACTACTTATAGGTGTTTTGATTAATCTATATATGCCTTCTCAAAGGACAAAGATTGAACAATCATTATTTGAATTAGATCAAAACATAAAGGAATTGTTAGTCAGAATGTCAACTTGTTTATTAAAGGAGCAAAAACAAGGAAGTTTATTTGATGAATTTGAAAATGTTCTTGAATTGGTTGAAAGGATGACGAAACAAACTTACGCTGAAGTGAATAATCGATTGTTAAATGATACAAAATATGAACTTCAATATTTATTAATGAGGAAAGAACAAATTAATGTCCTTAAAGATATATATGATTTCATTGTTCGTATTGATTTTGTGGGGAATCAAGCTTTAGATATGTCTGATTTTATAAATAAGATGTCTTTTGAATATCATGAGAATAATGATGTTGAAGGCTTAAAAGAGGAGTTATCTATTTTAAAAAAACATTATCAACACGATGAATTACCACAAACACGTGAAGAATTTGAAAATCGAGCTATGTTATATACAATATTATGCTATCTTGAAAAATTTTTAGATTTAAAATCTAACTTTTGTGGAAAGGGAGCCTATTGTATGCATTCTGTTTCTTAAAGAGAATATGATTAATTGAAAGAGCGCTTATCATAAATGTACAGAATATATTCATTCATTTTACAAATCAAAGTTATCCAAAAACCATATTGATTACTCGTAATAAAATTTATCAATTGGCAAAGTCATAGCCATCCTTATTGATATATTAGATTTCAATTTGCATGTGAAACCATATGTCTAAAGAAATTCAAAAGATATATGATAAATTTATGAAAACAATCATTTATACTTATGTTTATTCTGATTATCAAGGCGGTATGAGATATTTTAAAGATGCACTCTAGAAAACTCACATGTGCTCGATCATAAGTCTATGCAAAAAAATCTTGGAATCAAAAATTGGTATTAAACCAAGTAAAACAAATGATATCAACCAATAAAAGAGACTACATCATGACATGTGCTAAAAAGTTATAAATAATAATACTTGAAAAATACAGACACACTTGTGTGTTTTTTTAATTTGGATAGATATTTTTTTACGGTTTTTTTAATTTTGTTCATGTATAGTTAATATCTGAGTCCTATACTAATGACAATCGTATAAAAAAAGTGGTATGATAGATAAGTCATAAAGAAAGAGGACGAGAGATGTTTGGATATGTTGTCATTAATAAACCAGAATTAAAGTTTAAAGAGTTTGATATCTATCATTCTTTTTATTGTGGATTATGTCAAACATTAAAAGAGAAATATGGTTATAAAGGGCAGGTATCTTTAAACTATGATTTAACATTTGTAGCCTTGTTGCTGAATGGTTTATATGAACCAGAAACAAAACAAGAAATGTCTCATTGCTTATTGCATCCTATTCATAAATATTTGAAAAGTTTTAATGAATGTATTGATTATGCGGCACAAATGACAATCGTTTTAACTTATTATAAGTGTGAGGATGATTGGTTGGATGAGAAGCGTGTTTCAAGGAATATTTATAAGAAATGGATTGAGAAATGTTATTTAAAAATAAAAGATGAATATCCAGATAAGATTGAGAAAATTGAGAATTGTCTGAGACAAATTCATCAATATGAAAATCAGAAGATGCATAATTTAGATGAAATATCTCAATACTTTGGTCAGGTTATGGGTGAGATTTGTGCTTATAAGGATGATGAATGGCGTGATGATTTATATGAATTGGGATTTTATCTAGGGAAATTCATTTATTTTATGGATGCTTATGATGATATTGAAGATGACATAAAAAAGAAACGATATAACCCTTTCTTGGATGATTATAAAAGAGATGATTTTGATGATTATTGTTATTCTATTTTAGAAATGATGATTTCAAAATCAGCTGAAGTGTTTGAATGTTTACCGATTATAGAAAATGCACCATTAATGAGAAATATCTTATATAGTGGTGTTTGGCTGAAATATGAAATAAAAAGGAACAAAAAAGCGGAGGATAAGAAGTAATGGATCCATATCAAGTGTTAGGTGTATCATCAAGTGCTAGTGATGACGAAGTCAAAAAAGCATATCGTGAGTTAAGTAAAAAATATCACCCAGATGCTAATATTAATAGTGTTCATCAGGCTGAATACACTGAAAAATTTAAACAGGTTCAAAATGCGTATAAAACTATTATGGATGGTCGTAAACGAGGGTTTACAAATCAAAATTATGGTGGAACACAAGCGAATGGTCAATCTGGCCAGTCAACTTATCAGTATAATGGAAATGAACAGGCTGCCTTTAATGATGCAGCAGCCTATATTAATGCTAGACGTTTTCAGGATGCTTTAAATGTTTTGGAGCAATTGAGAACGCGTAATGCAATGTGGTTTTATTATAGTGCTGTTGCCATGAATGGTATTGGTAATAATATTACAGCTTTAGAATATGCACAAACAGCGGCGCAAATGGAACCTGGAAACTTACAATATTTATTCTTGGTTCAACAATTACAATCAAGTCAAGGACAATATCGTACAGGTCAACAGACATATGGTTCACCATATGCTGGTATGGCAAACTGCTGTTATAGTATTTTAATGTTTCAATTATGTTCAGCTTGCTGCTGTAGATAAAGAAAAGGAGATTCATATATGGGTAAAATTATTGGTATTGATTTAGGAACAACAAATAGTTGTATGGCGTTTATCGAAAATGGTAAAACAACAATTATTCCAAACAGTGAAGGAATGAAAACAACACCAAGTGTTGTGGCTTTTACAAAGGATGGAAAACGTTTGGTAGGTGAAAATGCGAAACGTCAAGCTGTGACAAATCCACAACAGACGATTTCTTCAATTAAAAGAGAAATTGGGACAAGATATACAAAAAGAATTGATCAAAAAGATTATACTCCACAGGAAATCTCTGCTATGATCTTACAAAAGTTGAAAATGGATGCTGAGTCTTATTTAAATGAAGATGTTACGCAAGCAGTTATTACAGTTCCTGCTTATTTTAATGATGCTCAAAGACAAGCTACAAAAGATGCTGGGCGTATTGCAGGATTGGAAGTTTTAAGAATTATCAATGAACCTACTGCTGCTGCTTTGGCTTATGGTCTAGAGAATAGTTATGGTCAAAAAATTATGGTTTTTGATTTAGGTGGAGGAACATTTGATGTTTCTATTATCGAAATTGGAAATGGCGTTATTGAAGTTTTATCAACATCTGGTGATAATCATTTGGGTGGTGATGATTTTAATCAATGTTTGGCACAATATATTCATAAAGAATTTCAAAAAAGAGAAGGCATTGACTTATCGCACGATATGGTTGCTATGCAACGTATTGAAGAAGCAGCCGAAAAAGCAAAGATCGAATTATCAACAATGACTTCTGCTACAATTTCTTTACCATTTATTACAACAACGGCACAAGGACCTAAAAATATCGATATGACAATTTCTCGATCACAATTCAATCAATTAACACAACAACTTGTTGAACGTACAATCTTGCCAATGCAGAATGCACTAAATGATGCAAGGTTATTACCTGCTGAATTAGATAAAATCATTTTGGTTGGTGGTTCATCAAGAATACCAGCTGTTCAAGATAAGATTAAAGAAGTGACTGGAATCACACCAAGTCAGTCATTAAATCCTGATGAATGTGTTGCTATGGGGGCTGGCATTCAAGGTGGAAAATTATCTGGCGATGTTTCAGCAATGGGAAGTTATGATGTGTTATTATTAGATGTTATGCCGTTAACATTGTCGATTGAGACTGTTGGTGGTGTTGCAACACCACTCATTGATAGAAATACAACAATTCCAACAAGTCATAGCCAAGTGTTTACAACTTCATCAAATTTCCAAACACAAGTAGAAATTAATGTTTTACAAGGTGAACGACCATTAGCAAGAGATAATAAAAGTTTAGGAAAGTTTAAATTGAAGAAAATCAAACGTGCAATGAGGGGAGTCCCACAAATTGAAGTGACTTTTGAGATTGATGCAAATGGTATTGTGAATGTCACTGCTAAAGATTTAGCTAGTGGAAATATGCAAAGTATGACAATTGAAAATGATACACATATGTCTGACGATGATATTGAAAGGGCAATTCATGAAGCAGAACAATTTGCACAACAAGATGCTATTCTTAAAGAAAGATTAATTTTTAAGAATGAAGTTGAAACTCTTATTATGCAAGTTGATTCAGGGTTATCTCAACATGGTAAAGAATTAGATAAGACTGTTAAATCACAGATCAAGGATGAATTATCACAATTTAAGAAAATGACAAAGAAAGTTGATTTTGAGACTTGTAGTGATATTGAATATGAATCTATAAGAACTGCTAAAATGAATTTAGAAAATGTAGCTGCTGTACTTTTATCGATGCAGTCATAATGGTTAGGGAATCTATAAAAAAATAGATTCTCTTTTTTGTAAGAATGGAATTCAACTATACTTTACTTGGTATAAATTGTATAATAAAGAAAGAACAAGGGAAAAGTATAGAGGTAAATTTATGAAACAGAAGCAGACTATGGGTATATATACATGTATTTGGATAGTGGCAATTGTCATTTTAATTGTTTCATTATTCCAAAATCTTGGATATGCAAAAGTCATTAATTATAGTGGAATTGTTAGAGGGGCTACACAAAAACTTGTCAAAGAAGAATTGCAGTGTGATAAGGATGATACTTTAATTGTCTATTTGGATAATTTATTAGATGAACTACAAACTGGTCATGGTGAACATGGTCTCATGAAATTAGAGGATAAAGTTTATCAGCAGGAACTTAATGAAATGAATGTAATGTGGCAAGAAATAAAATTAGAAATTCAAAATGTTCGTCATGGTCAGTCATCAAAAAAACTCTATCAATTAAGCCAGGAATATTTTCAAAAAGCTGATCATATGGTTGCTACTGCTCAAAATATATCTGATCAGAGCTTAGCACAATCAATTGTTATGTTTTTTCTTTATTTACTCATGACAGGTGGAATTTTCTTATTTTGGTATCGGCATAAACAAAAGCAAATTCAGAAAGTTATGTATATTGATAAATTAACAGGTATTTATAATCTGCTTTCTTTTGAAATAGAAGTACAAAAACAAATTGAAAATCAAAAGGAGTTTTCCTATGTTCTGATTTGTTTTGATATAGATGATTTTAAGTTTTATAATACTATATATGGTTATGCGTTTGGTGATAAAATGTTGCAGTCCATTGCAAAAGGATTACAATTATTTATTAATCATAATGGAATTTGTGCTCGAAGTAATAGTGATTGTTTTTATGCATTGGTTTCTTATCATGATGGCATTGCTGAAGATTTGAGGGATTATTTGAAAGTTGTGATGAAAGAAGATTTAGAATTGGATATTATTGATGATCTAACAATGAGTTTTGGTATGTATATGGTTACTCAAAATGAAGTTGCTCAAGATATTCTAGACTATGCTTTATTGGCTCATAAGAATGCGAAAGCTATTGGTAAGAATTGCATGATTTGGTATGATCAAAATTTATTAGATAGATTGAATCAGGATAATCTTATTTTAAAGCAAATGCATCGTGCTTTGGCACAACATCAATTTCAGATGTATTTACAACCTCAATTTGAAGTCTCAACATTAAAAATTATAGGGGCAGAAGCCTTGGTCCGTTGGAAAATGGATAATGGCACATTCTTATATCCGGATGATTTTATATCACTATTTGAAAAAGACGGGTATATATATGAGTTGGATTTTGAAATTTTAGAACAAGCCTGTCGTTTTATTAAAACATATAATGTTGCATCTGATTTTTCGATTTCTGTTAATTTTTCAAGAGTGACAATTCATCATAAGCAATTTTATCAACGTTTACATGATGTATTGGAAAAATATAAAACTCCTATTGGAAATATTGAAATTGAGATAACTGAAAGTGCATTTCACGATTTATCAAACGGAAGTCGAGCAATTTTGTTGAAATTAAGGGAAGAAGGCTTTACAATAGCAATGGATGATTTTGGGTCAGGTTATTCATCCCTTAACTTGTTAGATTCAATATCAGTTGATGTTTTAAAGATTGATAAGTTCTTTTTGGTAGAGCGTAGTCAAAAAAGAGAAATGATTATTGGCTTAATTGTTGATATAGCTAAGACGTTAGATATGAAAGTTATTTGTGAGGGTGTGGAAACTGAAGATGATATTGACTTATTGAGAAAATTAAACTGTCCTTTAGGACAAGGATATTACATTTCTAAACCAATATTAGCTCAGCAGTTTGCTGAACAATTTTTAAATCATGAGAGAGAGATTCATGGATAATATCTTTCTCTCTTTATGTACATAGGAGGAGTGTTTTATGAAAGTGAGATTAGCACAGTTGGAAGATTTATCAAAGATTATAGCAATTGAAAAAATTTGTTTTCCTATTGCTGAAGCAGCAACTGAAAAGCAATTTCATGAACGTTTTGAATCATTTGGAGATTGTTTTTTAGTGGCTGAAGATCATGGAGTTGTGGTTGGATTTATTAATGGGTGTGCAACTTCTCAACCTTATTTGCCAGATGAACTTTATTATGATGCTTCATTACATATTTCTCGAGGTGCCTATCAAACTGTTTTTGGATTAGATGTGCTGCCTGAATATAGGCAACAGGGAGTGGCTCGTAAATTATTGAATGCATTGATTGATTTGGCACAAGATAGGGGACAAAAAGGTGTTGTTTTAACTTGTAAAGACCATTTAATTGGATACTATCAATCATTTGGCTTTGTTCATCAAGGGGTGTCGACTTCACAGCATGGTGGGGCGATTTGGAATGATATGTTACTTGAGTTTGAGAGAATGAATAAATAGTTCTCTTTTTTTAGGGCAGAAAATAAGAGGAGATAGAAAGGAATTTATGATAAAATGATAAATGGTGATAAAAATGAAGTGGAATGATCGCTTTCACGAAGTTATTGAGTATATTGAGATATGTCTTCAACAGTACCATGAAGATATTAGTGTAAAAGATATAGAAAGCATTATGGATTGTTCTTATGATTTGTTTCAGAAAATGTTTAGTTACCAATGCGGTCTTGGTTTTTCTGAATATATCCGAAATCGTAAAATGACATTAGCTGGATATGATTTAAAGAGCACAGATTTGAAAGTGATCGAAATCAGTTACAAATATGGATATGAATCACCAACATCCTTTACAAAAGCTTTTCAGACATTTCATGGTGTTTCACCATCGATTGCAAGAAAGAATGAAGTTATGTTAAAAACGTATCCTAAGATGAAATTGAATTTGAAGAAATCTTATCCTTGGTTTCTTGAACGTAAAGAGAAGATGCGAATTATTGGAAAAAGCATTGAATTGGTAAAGGAAGATTTGAATAACGAACAACTCATTCCAGCTTTTTGGAGTCAATGTTTTCAGGATGGAACATTTGCTCAACTGGTAGAAATGGATGAGTCTAGTCGCAAAGGATGTTTTGGTTTGTTTTGTAATCATCAAGATAAGACAAAGATAAAATATATGCTTGGGGTTATTTCTTCTTGTCAGAATGATCATTATGAGACATATACGCTTCCACATGCAACATGGGCGGTTTTTGAATGTTGTGGAAGAATGCCACAAGCTATTCAAGATGGATGGAGATATCTGGAACAAGAATGGTTTGCTGAGTATCCATTTCAACATGCTGGTTATCCAGAAATGGAATGGCATAGTCAGGGTAATGGTTTTAGTGATAATTATTTAAGTGAAATATGGATACCTATTATTGAGGAGGAAAATGAAAATGGTTCATTTGGTTTATTGTGATAATGTAGGGAAAGAAGGCGAAAAGGTCTTAGATAAAATTTTAAATGGAACAAAAACTATGGTCATTCGTGGAGCTGCTGGACGTAAAATTCCCCATAGTCGTGTTTTTGAAAATGAAACGTTATATTTTATGCAAAAGGGAACAGCTCTTATTACAGCAAAAGCAATCGTTACAAAGGTTCAAAATTATGTAAAACTTTCTGATGAAGAGATTGACACTATTTTAGCAGATAATCAGAGTCAATTGAATTTGTCTGAAAAACAAAAAAAGAGATGGCATAAAAAATGTCTATGCTTAGTAAGCTTTGCACATGTTGAAGCAATTGCCCCCTTAGCGTTTGATCATCAGGGAAATATGGATGATTGGCTTATTATTGATAAGATTGAAGATGTTGTTGTTGGAACAAGCATTCCTTATAATTATGAAAAATCAAAATTAGCAAAGTAGCATTCGCTACTTTTTTATATACTTTTTTCATTATTTCATTATAATAAGAATAAAAAGTGAGGTTATGTTATGAAATTATGTTTTAAAAATATGGATAAAAAAGATTTAGATAAGGCTGCAAAACTTTTTCAAGTGGCTTTTCAGCAAGCACCGTGGAATGAGAATTGGACCTATCAGCAGTCTTTTGAAAGATTGTCAGAGATTATGAGTACACATTCATCAATAGGGTATGTTATATATGATAATGAATTATTAATAGGTATGTTATTGGGACGTGTTCTACCATATTTAGATGATTATGAGTTAATTATTGAAGAAGTATGTATTGCTCAGGGATATCAAGGACAAAATTTGGGTAGTCGTTTATTAGATTATACTAAACAGCAATGTTTACAAAAGAATATTACGCATATATCCTTGAATACGATAAGAGGTTTTTTAAGTGATGTTTTCTATCAAAAAAATGGTTTTTATGAGAAAACAGATATTGTTTGTATGGGGTGTCAATTAGAGGGGGAATAACAATGGAAATTGTCAATTTACAAATCCAAATTTTTTTATTGTTAGCAGTAGGTTATATCCTCGCAAAGAAGAATTTTTTGAGTAAAGAGACAAGAACACAAATGACAAATATTGTTTTAATGGTTATGTTACCTTGTTCAATAGTTATGTCTTTTCAAATTGATTTAACAGATAAAGTCATTCAATCAACGATTTCAGTTTTATTCATTTCTATTTGTATTCAGTTCTTTTATGGGTTTTTAAATAAAATTCTCTACAATCGTTATAGCCAGGATAAGAAGATTTGTTTGCAATATGGAACAATGGTTTCAAATGCTGGATTTATGGGGATGCCTATAGCTCAAGGTGTGTTTGGAGATATTGGCTTACTGTATGCATCGGTATTCTTAATTCCACAAAGAATTTTTATGTGGTCTTCTGGCCTTTCTTTATTTACGACTGTTGATCGTAAAAATTTATGGAAGCAAGTTATGACACATCCCTGTATTATTGCTATTTATTTTGGAGTTGGTGTTATGATTATGAAATATTTTGGTTTAGAAATGCCTATGCCATTGCAGATAACTCTTTCAAGTATTGGAAGCTGTAGTACAGCTATGAGTATGTTTGTTATTGGAGGAATTCTTTCTGATGTTGATCGTCAACAACTTTTTGATAAAGAGATATGTTTATATAGTTTTTATCGCTTGATTCTTATTCCGGTTATGATTATGATTATTTTAAGGTTATTGCATTTAGATATATTATCATCAAACGTTTGTATTTTGCTATCTGCTATGCCAGCTGCTAGTACAACGGCGATGTTAGCACAAAAGTATAATCAAAATGCTGAATTTGCATCTAGAATGGTTTTTATTTCAACTCTTTTCTCATTAATTACATTACCAATAATGACATTATTATTTCAATGGGGCTAATAAATAAAAAAACTAGTGAATCTTAATGATTTGTTAAGAAGTAATTATTGAAGTACGTTATAATTATTAAGTGGAGGTTGTTTATGAAAGATGATGATAAAATGATATTAGATGATATTATTGAGCTACAAAGTATAGCGCAAGCAGGACTATATTATGGAAAAGATGAATTTGATAAAGAACGATATCAAAAAGTAAGAGATATTTCAGCACATTTATTATCTATATATACTGAATTTCCAATTCAACAGATTCAAAAAGTTTTTTGCCATGACATTGGCTATCAAACTCCAAAATTAGATACACGTGCTGTTATTTTTAATAAAAAAGGGGAGATTCTTCTGGTTCAAGAGAAAGGTGGTTTATGGTCTTTGCCAGGTGGGTGGGTAGATATTAATACATCTATTAAAGAGAATACTGAAAAAGAGGTTAAAGAAGAAGCAGGATTAGATGTATTGGCTACAAAAATCATTGCTGTTATGGATCGTGATAAGCATAATTTTCCTCGATATATTTATAAGGTTATTAAAGTATTTGTTATGTGTGAAGTCATTGGAGGACATTTTGAAAAAAATATTGAGACAATAGATAGTTGTTATTTCCCATATCATCATTTGCCAGAACTTGAAACTGCTAAAAATAATCATGAACAGATTAAGCTATGTTTTCAAGCATCTCAAAGTCATTGTTGGCAAACGTATTTTGATTAAAAGTCAAAGAAATAAAAAGCATTATATAAAGTTATGAGTGAAAATTCATGACTTTTTTCTATGTATAAATAATCTTTGGTTTTACATGTGTTGACTGTTAAATAAACTCTTTTCCTATTTCCAAATGTAAGATATATAATATCAGTAAGTAAAATTTTCTTGATCATATTCACAAAAATTCTTTAGGAAAACAAACATTTTGTTGTTTTCTCAATGTACTGATTTTTACTAAGTTCTTTCATTTCTTCGTCTGTAAAATAATTTCTTGTTAAATATATTCTTTTTTAAGTATACAAAAATACCCTATAGATAATATCTCTTTTTATTTGATATCCATTCTATAGGGTATAGTTTAAAAATATGTTTTTGTATAAATAACTTTACCGATAATACGAATTGGTAATTGCTGGATTTCTTGTTGTGAAAAATATCTGTTTTCAGTAAGCGGATTAGTTGCTTCTAAAACAAGCATATCTGGTTTTTTAATAACCTTTTTTACAGTCACTTCATCATCTCCAATCATAACAACAGCGATTTCACCAGAAGAAACAGTTGAGCATTGTTTGATTAGAGCCAAATCACCATCCATGATACCAGAACCAATCATAGAATCACCTTGAATTTGTAAAAAATAGTCGCCTTTATAAAAATCTTCTTCAGTGACCTCTTCATCACCCATATAATTTTCCTGTGCATACATGTCATATCCAGCCTTTGCATAACCTAGAATAGGTCTTTTAAGATGGACAGATTTTCCTTTAATAATTGGATCAATATTATAACCAAGAAGAGCATTTAAACGGGATAAAGTTTCTTCTTGAATTCGCTTGACATCTCCAGATATCCAACGGCTTACTGTTGATTTTGTAACACCTAATTGAGCAGCGATTTCATCATTTGTCAATTGATGACGATACTTGTAATCTTTGATAATATCTTTTAATTCCATGCAATCCCTCCTTGTGCATATTATATAATAATTTCGGTATAAAATAAAGTGTATTCTCGATTAAAACTTAAATAGTTGCATAAATATATTGAATTATGCAACAAAGTTGATTATAATATAGGGGAGGAGTGATAAGAATGTGGGAAAGAGTCATTATACATAGTGATATTAATCACTGTTATGCACAAATTGAGGAAATGATGTTTCCAGAATTACGAAAAGTGCCTATGGTTGTAGGCGGAAATGAGAAATCTCGACATGGGATTGTCTTAGCTAAAAATGATCTTGCAAAAAAATATCATATTAAAACTGGTGAATCATTACATGATGCTTATCAAAAATGTCCAGATTTATTAGTGATTTCACCACATTATGATGATTATTTATATTATACTGAAGAAGTTAAAAACATTTATCGAGAGTATACTGATCAAGTGGAAAGTTTTGGATTAGATGAAGCATGGATTGATTTGACATCTTCACAAATGTTATTTGGTGGAGATCCTATAGTGATTGCAAGAGAAATACAAGAAAGAATATATCGTGAAATAGGAATTACTGTTTCTATGGGTGTCAGCTTTAATAAGGTGTTTGCAAAGCTTGGTAGTGATTTGAATAAAGAAAAAGGATTGACAGTCATTTCTAAAAAGAATTTTAGAGATGTTGTTTTTCCTTTGCAAGTTAGAGATTTGTTTTATGTTGGGAAAGCAACAACTGCTAAATTAAATGAAAAAGGTATTTATACTATTGGTGATATTGCACATCAACGTAAGGATTATTTAAAATCATTTTTAGGTAAGAATGGTGAAATGATTTGGTATTTTGCAAAAGGTATGGATATTAGTGAAGTTGCTTTATCCTCTTATGAACGTGAACCAAAATCAGTTGGAAATGGAATCACTACAATTCATGATATTTCTACTTATGAAGAGGCAAAAGGTGTTTTTAGAACTTTAGTAGAATCAGTTTCATCTCGTTTAAAGGATCAAAATTTAAAGGGATCTATTATTTCTATTCATATGCGTGATAGTCATTTGCAAAGTTTTACAAGACAAAAAAAGATTGATCTCGCCACAAATATTTCTAGTGAGATTATGACAACTGTTGAGATTCTTCTAAATGAAAATTGTTTGAGTTATTCTGGACATTTGGATAAACCGTATCGAAGTGTCAGTGTTTGTGTAAGTCAATTGCGCCATGATTATGATGAAGTGCAATTAAATTTTTTTGTTGATGAAAATGAAAGACAAAAAGAAAAGCGTATAGATATTGTTTTTGATGAAATTAGAAGAAAATTCGGTTTTGGAAAGATTAAAAAGTGTTGTATGGAATTGAATAAGGAATTAACAAATTTTAATCCTAAGGAAGAACATATAATCCATCCTGAGGGCTGGTTTAAATAATGCGTTTATACAAAAGGTATGTTGAAGTTATTGTTTTAACAAGTAAAGAGGGGAAGTTAAAACCGCTTTATTTAATATGGGATGGAGAGGAAGGGAAAGAAAGTTTTAGAATTGATAAAATTTATAATATTAGAAAGGCAGCTTCACAAGTTGGTGGGTGTGGACTTCTTTATGAATGTCGGATTGATGGTAAAGATAGATTTCTTTTTTATGAAAGGGATCGTTGGTTTATTGAAAGTTACAAACCCTAGATGTTTTCTTGTAGAAAATAACTGACAATGTTGTTGGATCATATGAGGAGGAAAGCTTATGTTTCAAGGAGAAAATATAATTAGAGAAATTTATACATCTGATGTTATTTTGATAGATGAAGAAATAGAAATGATGAGAAATGTAGATGATAGTTATTTTGATTTGATGGAAGAGTTCATTTCACGAATTTATGAACATCAATTGATATTGACTGAGGAAGAATTTAAGAATTTGGAAAATTGTTTTAATGATTTTTATTTTGAATATGCCTTTATTCAATTTCAGAGAGGTTTAGAATTAGGATTGGCTTTTCGTCATACTCATTAAAAAAATAGAGATTCATATATTTGTGAATCTCTATTTTTTTGGTATAATAAGAATAGGTGATAGAAATGGAAAGTACTGTTGATGTTTTGATGGTGACTCAATTAAATCAAATATTAAAGGATAATCATATTGAGTATTCATTACATACTGTAGGTGGATGTTCTTGTTGTGGATTAAAACTTTGCTGTCATGGACAGACTTATGATCAAAAGGCTTTATTAGATATTATTAATAAATATCTGGCAACAAAGTGGCTTATTGCTTCATATCAAATAAACGATCCAACTATATTATATATTGATTCAAAGTTTAATAGAAAAGAAAAATGATAAGACCTGCTATTTTAGGACTTATCATTTTTTAAGATGAACATAGAGCATGAAGCAAACATTGACATTGTTACAATATTTATTTCATCCCTTGAATTCCTTCTTCTAAGATTCTGAGTTGTAAAAGTGTTTCTTCATCTTTGACAAGTTTTTCTTTACCATTAATAAGTGTCTCATACAATGCATCATAATAACGTCCATAATCACCATTAACAGAAACAACTTTTTCTTCATGATACTGATTGTTATCATCATAATAAGTCAGTGTGCCATACTCATGAGGAAGATCAACACCAAAATCTTCATGGTCAGGCATATAAAACATTTTTAAATGTTCTTCTTGTTTGTCTTTTTTTTCTTTAACGAACATTCCTTTTTTGCCATATATAATAAAACTTGGACGTTCTTTTGCTCTAAAATAACTAGATTTGACAGAGACTTTTAAAGTTCCATAGTATAAGTCTAAATCAAAATAATCATTCATTCTTCCTACTCCTAATAATTGTCTCACATCATAATGGATAGAATCTGGCTTTCCAAAATATGAAATGACCTGGTCAAGAGTATGACAACCATGACCATATAAGTAAGAATTGATTTGACTGAATTCGTGAACAGACTCAGGGATATAAGGACGGTAATAATCAAAATGCATTTCTAACTCTAGAAGATCACCAAGTTTTCCTGATTCAATGACTTTTTGAACTGTTAAAAAGTCACTATCAAATCTTCTGTTTTGATAGCATTGAATCATAACCCCTTTTTGTTTAGCTAAGGTATAAAGTTCTTTAGCTTCCTCAAGAGTTTCTGTAAATGGTTTTTCTACCACACAGTTTTTACCTGCATTTAAAACAGTTTTTGCCAGTTCATAATGGCTTTGTGAGGGTGTAGATATAATGATCACCTGTACCTCCTGATCATTTAAAAGTTCTTGTAAGTCTTCTGTATAAATGACACCAGGGATTTCATCCCAAACATCTCGAGAATGCTTTCTAGTATAAATCATTTTAATCTTTATTTTATCTGATCTTTGCAATATGAATGGAATATGATAGCGATTTGCACTCTTTCCATTTCCAATAAATCCTACTGTTAACATAATGTCCTCCTTTAATTAAGATAATTCCATTATAGAATATTTCCATAAAGAAAAGAGAATATTTTCAATATTTGATAATTTATTTTCTAAATTTGATGAATTTGAGATATATAATATAAAGTCATATATACTTAATAAAAAAGGAGGAATAAAAATGTTAGCTGATTATCACATGCATACAAATTATAGTAATGATTCTCAATATGATATGGAGAAGGCAATATTGAAAGCAATAGATATGGGATTGGATGAGATATGTTTTACAGAACATAGTGATTATGGAACAATGGGAAACTATGTTGTTGATTATGAAGATTATTATCAAGGTTATTTAAAATGGAAAGAAAAATATAAAAATCAAATTGTAATAAAATTTGGTTGTGAATTTGGTGTGCAAATGCATACAATTTCTTCTTTTCAAAAAGATTTTCAAGAGTATCCATTTGATTTTATAATTCTTTCTAATCATCAAATTGATGATATAGAATTTTGGACATATAAATATCAAGAAGGAAAAACTCAGCGGGAATACAATAGAGGTTATTATCAAGCTATTTATGATGTGATCCAAAAGTTTGATGATTATAGTGTTTTAGGTCATTTGGATATGATTAAGCGTTATGATAAACATGGTAATTATCCAGATGAAGATGTGAAAGATATTCTTATTAAAATTTTAAAACACATTATCAAGAAGGGGAAAGGGATTGAAGTCAATACATCTTGTTTTAGATATCAATTGAATGATTTGACACCATCTCATTATATTTTGGAATTATATCATCAATTAGGTGGGACAATTATCACGGTTGGCTCTGATACACATGAGGAAGAACATGTTGGCTGTCGTATTCAATATGTATATGATGAATTGAAGAAAATAGGATATGATTCTTTTTGTACATTTGAGAAAATGAAACCAATTTTTCATAAATTATAGTGAATTGGAAATACTAAGAATATGTTTCTATTAAGTGAATGTATTCTTTTTATTTTTATAATGTTTTGTGATTCAGTATGGCTGAAATATTTGAGTATTTTTCTATGTTTTTTATATACTTTATATAGAAAGGAAGGTATTGTTGTTTTATGGGTTGTTTTATTAGCAGATTATTGTTTGTTAATAAATGATTATTATGAAATGGGGATTTTTCTATTCATTGTTGTTCAATGTTTATATCATGAAATTCTTGGGAGTCATTATAAATTTTATATCTTTTTATTTCTCTTGCTTTATCCACAAATGCCTATGCTTGTCCTTTGTTATATTTTGATGAGTTTTACAAATTTAATTGTTGCTTATCAGAAAAAACATTCCTTATTCATTACAATAGTATTGTTGGGATTATGTGATATATGTGTAGCTATACAATATATTTTTTCTATTCATGTTCCATTGATATGGCTATTCTATCTTCCATCACAAGTTTATTTTGTCAAAAAAGGCTTCATCAATGAAGATGGAGCCATTGTAATGGGAGACTCACAAAAAGAGCGCTCATCAGTAAAATAAGGCATATTTTAAGGATTGTTGCTGTATTGACTTTATTTTGCAGTAAAACTAAAATTCCAAGCCCAGCATTTGTAATTAAACCTGCTAACAATGAAGCAAAACTTAATGCTTGATTCATATACAGTTGTGTTAAAATGACACTGGCTGCACAATTGGGAATAAAACCAAAAATAGCACTCACAACTGGTTGTAAAAGACTATTATCTAAGAGGATATAAGAGAGTTGATCCGTTCCAATCATTTCTATTGCTGCAGACAAAATAAAGTTAACAACAAAGATAAATGCATATATCTTGATTGTTCTTAAGAAAGCTTCAATAAAAAGAGAATGATTATGGCAATGGTCATGAGTATCTTTTTGAGAAGTAAGATGATTTTCCTTGATAAAGACATCTACCAAGTACCCTATCAAAATGGCCAATATAAATTTAAAAATAATAATTTCTAATAAAGAAGAATAGAGCTCTGGAGATGTTAAGAGAATTGGAATCGCTTCATCACTTGTTGCAATAAAGACGCTAATTAATGTCCCTAGAGTGATTCTTTTTTCTATGAAAAGTAAGCTGGCAAGAACACCAAAACCACATTGAGGAATAATACCAAGTAAAGCACCAAAGATTGGACCATAGCGAATAAGATATTTATCAAAATGTTGGTTAATATTTTTGTGTTCAAAATATTCTAAACAAAGATACATAATAAAAAGAATAGGAAGAATTAAATATGTATCTTTAATAGTATCAATAAGGATATCCAAATTCTCACAACCTTTCTTACAATATTATTATATTTTAACGGAAAATAGAAAAAAATCAAATAAAGTGTTCATATAATGTTAATAAGTCAATAAGATAATAAGAGATATCAAATAAGAAAGTGTAAAATTGAGTTGATAATAAGAGAAAAAAATCGTTTTATATTCTATTATAGCAAATCATTTATACATTATTCTTATAATATATAGTAAAGGTAGAAGGATTATGAATATTCAAATCAAAGAAGTGAATGAGTTTAATCGTCAAGAGATTTTAAAACTAAGAGTTAAAGACACACAGGTTGGATACATAGAAAGTGTAGAGGAATGTTTGCAAGAGAGTGAAGAAGTCAGTTTATGGCGACCAGTAGGTTTGTATCGAGATGAATTGTTGATTGGGTTTGCAATGTATGGACTTTGGCAGGAAAATGGTGAAGAGCGAGTTTGGCTGGATCGTTTTTTAATAGCTGCTGACTATCAAGGGCAGGGTCTTGGTAAACAATCTTTAAATTGTTTACTTAAGCATATCTTTGATGAATATCAATGTCAGTACATTTACTTGAGTTTATATGATGATAATCAGTGTGCTTTTGATCTTTATCGAAAGTTTGGGTTTGTTGTTAATGGAGAAAAAGATATTCATGGTGAAACTGTTATGATCAAAAAAAGGATTAATCAATGAGATTAATCCTTTTGTATACTTTTATAAAGAGGATGAGTGCAATAAGACTTGCAATACTTTCAGATAGGGGGAAGGTTAACCAAACACCACTTAAACCGATATGGCTAATAAATAAGAGTGAGAGGGGAATAATAATGATAAATTGTCTTAATAAAGAGATAATTAAAGAATAATTTCCTTTACCCAATGATTCAAAAACACCAGACATTAAAATTCCAAATGTTGATAAGACAAAAGATATAGAGAGTATTCTTAATCCTGAAATACCAATCTCTAACATTGCCTGATTGGCATTGAAAAGTGATAATATCTGTGTTGGAAATATTGAAAAGAGAAGTGTTCCTAAAGTCAAAATAGTGGCGATAGTCAAGCCAGCGGCTTTTATTGATTGATCCATTCTATCTTTTTGTTTAGCGCCATAATTATAACTCATAATAGGTCGCAATCCTTGAATGACACCATTAGCAGGCATATAAACAAATGTTTGAAGTTTAAAATAAACCCCAAAGAATGCCACAGCGGTTTGTGAAATGGTTGCTAAGACACCATTAAGAATTGAAACAAGAACAGATGGTAGACACATCATTACACCTGATGGTATAGCTATACTATATAAATTTTTAAAGACTTGAAAATCGATTTTAAAGTGCTTGAATGATATATGAATATGTTCATTGTGTCTTGAAAACAGATAAATAGAGAGAATAGCTGCTCCAAATTGTCCAATAATTGTGGCAAGGGCAGCACCAGTAACACCCATTGCTGGCAAACCGAAATATCCAAAAATAAAAATTGGATCAAGAATAATATTGATAAGGGCTCCAATAATTTGCATAATCATAGGAACTAACATATTTCCACAAGCCTGAAACATCTTTTCAACAGCAATATGAATAAACGAACCAAATGTAAATGTAATAACAATTGTCCCATACTGTAAACCGTATGTTATAACATCTTTATCTTGAGAGAATAAATGAACAAATGGTCCAATAAAAAACAGCCCAATCAACACAAACAAAAGAGAGTGCAAGAGACTCATAACTATACCCTGACTTGCGACATGTGAAGCATCTTTGTCATTATTTGCTCCTAAATGTCTTGCAATCATTGCATTCATTGCAATTCCAATCCCACAAGAAAAAGCTAAAGATAGATTCTGTAAAGGAAAAATTAATGAAACTGCTGTTAATGCTGATTCTCCTAATTGAGCAACAAAAATACTATCTATAATATTGTATAATGATTGAATTAACATTGAAATCATAGGTGGAAAAGCCATTGATATCAACAAAGGGAATATAGGCTTATAGCCCATTGGATTTTTCTTTTCTTCCATAAAAGACTCCTTTCATAAAAATAGCTATAGATGTCTATTTAAAAATCAGAAATAGAGAAATCTATAGCTATATCAAGCAAAGTTATTGAATTGCATGAATATTTTATATGGCAAAATGTCAATTGTCAACATTTTTCTTAAGAATCAATTGAATACTATCATCAGTTTGCATAGGTTTACCAGTATAGTATCCTTGAATATAATCAGGGTTGAAAGTTTCAATGATTTCTAATTCTCCTTTTGTTTCAATTCCTTCAACAACAACTTTTAATTGAATCTGATGACAAAGTTCAATCATTGATTTCATAAATGTTGCGTTGAAAGTATCTTTCTTAATATCTTTGACAAATGAGCGATCAATTTTAATAATATCTAAAGGTTCATCCTTTAACAAGGAAAGTGAAGAATATCCTTTCCCAAAATCATCCATTGCAATTTGAACTCCGAGTGCCCGTAATTCTTTTATTCTTTGAATAACAAGGTAGGCGCTTTGAGCAATGGCTGTTTCTGTTAACTCAATAATCACTTGTTGTGCAGGAATATGATATTTATGAAGTGTTTGTTCAATAAATAAAACAAAGTTATTTTCCATAAGTTGAACATGAGAGACGTTAATACTCATCATAATAGAAGAATTATAAAGAATCCATTCTTTTAATTGTAAAAGAGACTGATTAAATATCCATTTTCCTAAAGGAATAATATCTCCTGAATTCTCTAATATAGGAATAAATGTATCGGGGCCTATATTTTGAAAATAAGGGTTTTTCCATCTGCACAATGCCTCAAATCCTATAAGTTTGTGTGAGTGCGATTTAAATTTTGGTTGAAAGACCAGTGAAAAATTTTCAAAATCATTCAAGATATCTTGTTTTAGAGCATTGATTAATTGGAGTGAATATGTTTTTTCCTCTGAAAGATGAGAATGAAATAAAATTAAATGAGGTTGTGCTTGCAATCTGCTATATTGCAAGGCAATTTCACAATTTTTTCTCAGTTCTAAATATGTATTGCCATCTTTGGGAGACAGTACACATCCAGCATTGAATTGAATAGTAAAATGTTTATCTTCATAACTATGAGCATCTTGGCTATATTTTTCGATCTGTTGATATATATGCTGAATAGAATGAATATCAATATTTTTGAACATAATTCCAAATTCATCACTTTCTAATTTAAAAACGGTTGCATCTTTATGTAGCAATGTCTGTAGATTCTGGCCAATAATTCTTAAGACATTATCTCCAAAATCTCGATTAAAGAGTTGATTTATACTTTTAAAATCATTAATATTTAAGATCATTAAAGCAAAAGGGCCTGCGGTTTCATTAATTCTCTTTTCTAATTCAAATTGATTGAAAAGCCCTGTCAAATTATCACGATAATTTTTCTTGCCTAAATTTGTGATAAAGCCAGCAAATAGACTTGGTTCACCATCTTGATCATATTCAACATGACCATGACATCGTAACCAGACATATTCATTGTTTTTATTTAAAGCACGATATTCAACAATATGACTATCTGTTCTACCATCAGCTATAAGCTGATTGCTGTTTAGAAATTCATATCTATCATCAG
>NZ_CFJNYH010000046.1:0-23361 GCF_984815275.1 Coprobacillus sp. | reverse complement strand
TTTTTTAGTCATGTCAATTATATAATCTACAAAGATAATCATAATAAATGGCTGAAAGAAATATGTCATAAGATGAATCATCTGATAAGATTCATGTTGAATTTGCATTATAATATCTCTAGAAAAAAAGATAGCATAAATTGAGAAAAAAATTGTAAATATAATCATCAGAACAGTTTCAGCTATATGACTAGGATAGTGCGACTGATGAGGCAATTTATAGAGCTTATCTAGTGACCATAAAGGATCAATTTCCTGAGTTACTCTGTTTTTATAATCTAGAATGATGAGTGCGATAAAAGATATAACAGCGATACTCCCCATAATAATGAAGGGATGAGAGAGTAACCATGTTAATAGTGTTGAAGTATTTAACGTTGCAGTTACATGCTCAGTTGATTGGAAGGGCAGACAATTTAATTGTTGCAAATAGTAAAGTGTAGAGAAGAATAAATATATTCCTGAAACAATAAATACAGTTTTCTCAATAAAATTGACGATTTTAGGATTATATATATGTTGTAGAAATGGTCTATAGCCATAACTTAAGGCAACGCTTCGTGGATGACCATAACTGACGAGTAAATCCTCTAAATCATCATAGTGATGTGCCGATTTTTGAATTTGTTCTTTTAAATCTGTATAAACACGATGTCTTTTAGGACCTAAAAAATAAGAACAAACTGCTCCTAAATACCTTTCAAGTAAATCATTCACTCACATCACCCACCTTCTTTATTATAACAATCATAACACATATATGTGAATTCTTTTTGATTATGTCATAAAATTATAGTAAAATTATCAAAAAGTTATAAAATAATAATAAGGATAGGTGAATTGAAATGATAGTTAATCAGCAGGCGGTTTATAAAATATTAGAAGAGATTAAACCTGCAACACTTGTTGCAGCAACTAAATATATAGATGAAAAAGAAATTGAAGAGTTAGAAAAATGTGGATGTTTTTATTATGGTGAAAATAGGGTTCAAGCTTTTTTGGAAAAGTATGAAAAATATCATGGGAAAGGACATTGGCATTTCATTGGGACTTTACAGACAAATAAAGTGAAATATATTATTGATAAGGTTGATCTTATTCATTCTGTTAATAGTTATAGTTTAATAGATGAACTTGAAAAACAGGCAAGCAAAAGAGATATAAAAATTCATATCCTCTTACAAGTAAATATTGCAAATGAAAACAGTAAACATGGGTTTACTATTGAAGAGATGAATAATGTCATGGTGTATATACAAAAGTGTAGTGCACTTATTGTGGATGGATTGATGATGATGGCACCGCACATTGAAGCTGAACAAACAAGACCATATTTTCAGCAAACTCATGAACTTCTTCATAAATTAAAACGTGACTTTCCACATCACCCATTAAAAGAACTCTCAATGGGTATGTCAGAAGACTATCACATTGCCTTAGAAGAAGGTGCCACTTTTGTGAGAATTGGTCGAGCCTTATTTAAAGATGAACAGTCATGAAATGCAAAGGTTATGAATATATAATGTAATAAAGTCTATCCGACGAGATAGACTTTATTGCATTATATTATAAACCAAACTGGCAAATATTCTAGGTCCTTTTTCGAGAACCTTTTCATCAAAATCAAAAGAGTCATTATGAGGTGACGAAGTCATAGGAGTTAGGAACTTCATATAAGTTGCAACTCCACCATGAGATTGCACCCTTTCCATCATATAAGAATAATCATCACTCCCACCTAATGGGCTTAAGTCTCGCTTAGATAGTTTTAAATCAGGCATATATTCTTCACAAATAGAACGTATTTTATCCATCAATGATTTATCACATTTCAGTGCATATGCCTTTCCCATTTCTTCAATTTCAACAACTGTATCATGCATTAAAGCAGAACCTTTTATAATATCTCTGGCATAAATTTCCATATATCTATTTAATTCACTTGTAACACCACGAACCTCTATCTCAAGTTTGGCAGTTTCAGGAACGACGTTTCTGCTTGTTCCTGCATGAACTGTCCCCACATTGACACGAGTACAACCATCGCTATTACGTGGAATGGAATGAAGATTGAGGATACAGTTAGCAGCTGACAATAATGCATTTTTACCAAATTGTGGTGACTCTGCAGCGTGAGTAGATATACCATGATAAGTGACATCTAGTTTTGTAGTTGCAAAAGAATCATCCATGCCTAAATAAAGATCATATTTTCTATGTTCTTGAGGCATAATATGAGCAGCAAGAATATAATCAACATCATCTAAAAAACCACTTTCACAAATGCATTTAGCACCACGTACTCCTTCTTCAGCTGGTTGAAATATAATTTTAAGAGTGCCATGAAGTTTATCTTTCAATTCCATAAGTATGCGAGCTGTAGTTAAACCTATAGCAGTGTGTCCATCGTGTCCACATGCATGCATTGCACCGATGTGACAAGAAGAAAACCTTTGCTGAAAAGGATAATGATGTTGAGAGGTTTCTTCAATTAATCCTAAAGCATCTATATCAAATCTTAAGGCTATTGTAGGACCTTCTCCATTCTTAAGAACACCAGCTACAGCAGTCATTCCGTTTTTGACTTTCTCTAAATATTTAGGATTGGCATTTTCTTTTTGGGCACGGCGATAATTTAAGTGAAGAACTGTTTCTGGTGGAAGACCCATGCGGGCTTCTTTTTTCATAATCTCTTCACCAACAAGAACTTCGTATCCTAATTCTTCCAATTGGGTTGCAATAAGGCATGCAGTACGTGTTTCTAACCAACCACGTTCAGCGTATTTATGAAGATCACGTCGTATTTTGACTGTGTCATAGTAATAAGAATGCGAAAGTTCTTTGATTTTTTGATACATATATTTCACTTCCTTTTCTCTATTGTATCAATTTCAAATATGAACATCAATTCTAAAGAATGAAAATGAAAATTTTAAAGCGTTGACAAATTATGACAAGAGGTATAAAATGCTCATAGTGTGAGGTATTAAAAATGGAATTTCAGAATTATGCAAATGAGTTAATTGAATATTTAATTATAGGTGAACAGCGTGGGCGTTTGATTCAATATAATATATCTGAGATTGCTAAGGGGGAAATTGCTGTTTTGATGTATTTGTTAAAAGAAAAAGATGGCGCGAATGCATATGAAATTAGTCGTCGTTTTGATATCAATACATCACGTGTAGCAGCTATCCTTAATAGTTTATGTCGTAAAGAGTATGTTAAACGTATGTCTGATGCTGATGATAAAAGAAAAATACATGTCTATATAACACCAAAAGGGCAATCATTCTGCTTACAGAGATACAATGATGTTTTATCCCATGTCACAAGAATGTTATCAGAACTTGGTGAGAAAGATGCTAAGGAGTATGTGAGGATAATGAAGAAGATTACTGATATATTTAAGGAAATGGACTAGTTTTTAAGCATCATGATTGAAATTATCTTCACATTCAGTTAGTATTTGTGGAGTATTTTGCGGAAAAATAGCAGGTAATAGGAATGGTTTTAGGAGGACAATGATGAGTCAATATTATTTAGGAATCGATGTAGGTTCTACAACGGTGAAAGCATATTTAACAGATGAGGATGATAAGTGTCTTTATTCAAATTATGTGAGGCATAATTCGGATGTAAGAAATACTATTTTAACATTATTAGAGGACATATCAGAAAAGTATTCAGATATTGCTATTTATCCAGTCATTACAGGTTCAGGTGGTCTATCAATCTCTGAATCATTAAATATACAATTTGTACAAGAAGTGATAGCTTGTACAAAAACAATAGAAACATATATACCAGAAACAGATGTTGCCATTGAACTTGGTGGGGAAGACGCTAAGATTACATATTTTGAGGGTTCATTAGAACAACGAATGAATGGAACTTGTGCTGGTGGGACAGGTGCTTTTATTGATCAGATGGCAACATTACTTCAAACTGATGCATCAGGTTTAAATGATTATGCCAAGAACTATAACAGAATTTATCCAATTGCTTCACGATGTGGTGTTTTTGCTAAAACAGATATCCAACCTTTAATTAACGAAGGTGCTCAAAAAGAGGATATTGCAGCATCAATTTTTCAAGCTGTTGTCAATCAGACAATTAGTGGGTTGGCATGTGGAAAACCTATTAAAGGGAAGGTTGCTTTCTTAGGTGGACCGTTATACTTCTTAGATCAGTTACGTGCACGTTTTATAGATACATTAAATTTAAAAGATAATGAAGTTATTTTTCCTGATAATTCTCAATTGTTTGTAGCTATGGGAGCATGTTTAAATGCTAAAGAGGTTAAAACAAGTCTTCGTTTACAACAGTTGATTATGAGTTTGAAAGAGTTGAAGAATCAAGGAAATGAAGCAGTACATACTTTGGAACCATTATTCCATAATGAGGATGAATTAAGAGGCTTTAGAGAAAGACATCTTCAAGCAATGACAAAAAAGAAAAATATAAAAAAATATAAAGGTGATATATATTTAGGTATTGATGTTGGATCTACAACATCAAAGGTTATTCTTATAGATAATGAAGGTTCTATTTTATATTCTTTCTATAATTCAAATGAAGGTAATCCATTAGATTTAATTATTAGAATTATGAAAGAAGTTTATGAAATGATTCCAGAAGGATGTAAAATCAAAAAAGCTGGTGTTACTGGTTATGGAGAAGCTCTTATTAAAGCTGCACTTAAAGTAGATATTGGAGAGGTTGAAACAATTGCTCATTATACTGCTGCCAAACATTTTCAACCAGAAGTGGACTTTATTTTAGATATTGGTGGTCAGGATATGAAGGCCATTACTATTAGAGATGATGTTATTCAAGATATTACACTAAATGAAGCTTGTTCATCAGGTTGTGGCTCATTCTTGGAGACATTTGCTCATTCTTTAGGATATAAAATAGATGAATTTGCAGAATTAGCGTTATTATCAAATCATCCATTAGATTTGGGAAGTCGTTGTACTGTTTTTATGAATTCAAAAGTCAAACAGGCGCAAAAAGAAGGTGCTTCATTAGCTGATATATCAGCTGGTTTATCTTATTCGGTCATTAAAAATGCTCTTTATAAAGTTATTAAATTAAGAAATAAAGAACAGATTGGTAAAAATGTTGTTGTTCAGGGTGGGACATTCTATAATGAAGCAGTTTTACGTGCTTTTGAAAAAGAAGCAGATATAGAAGTTATTCGACCAGATATTGCTGGATTAATGGGTGCCTATGGAATGGCAACAATCGCAATGGATAAAGATGATGGTAAGGGTTCTACAATTTTATCACTCACTGAATTAGAAAAGCTAACATATACAAATGCTATGAAAAATTGTGGCAAATGTACAAATAATTGTATGTTAACAATTACAACATTTAATGATGGAAGAGAGTATATTAGTGGAAATAGATGCGAGCGTGGAGCAAATTTACCATTAGTATCTAAAAAGTTACCAAATCTTTTTGATTATAAATATCGACGAGTTTTTAATTATCGCTCACTTTCAGAGGAAGAGGCGTTAAGAGGAATGGTTGGAATTCCAAGAGCATTAAATATGTATGAAAATTATCCATTTTGGCATACATTATTAACTGAATTAAAGTTTAGAGTTATTTTATCAGCACGTTCTTCAAAAGCTATTTATGAAAAAGGAATAGAATCTATTCCAAGTGAAAGTGCATGTTATCCTGCCAAGATTACACATGGACATATTGAAAACCTGATTGAAAAGGGGCTTCACTTTATCTTCTATCCATCTGTTGCTTATGAGAGATTAGAAAATGAAGAAGCAGGAAATCATTATAATTGTCCAGTTGTTGCTTCTTATCCAGAAGTTATAAAAAATAATGTTGATAGTCTAGATCATAATGATATATGTTTTAAAAATCCTTTTGTATCATTAAATAATCCTAAAACTCTGTTTCATGTATTAAAAGAAGAATTAAAAGAATTCCATGTGAGTGATCAAGAACTACAAATTGCTATAGATAAAGCATATGTAGAATTAAATCGTTGTCAGGAAGATATTCGTCAAGAAGGATTAAAAGCAATGGAGTATATGCAGGAACATCATTTACAGGGAATTGTTTTGGCTGGTCGTCCTTATCATATTGATCCAGAGATTAATCATGGAATTGCAGATTTAATTACAAGTGAAGGGTTTGTTGTTCTAAGTGAAGATAGTGTATGTTATTTGGATCAGGAACATTTAAAATTAAGAGTTGTTGATCAATGGACATATCATTCACGTCTATACAAGGCAGCATCTTATGTTTCATCACGGAATGATTTACAGCTTATTCAATTAACTTCATTTGGTTGTGGTTTAGATGCTGTAACAGCTGATCAGGTAGCAGAAATCTTAAAAGCTAGAAATAAGATTTATACATTAATTAAAATTGATGAAGGTAGTAACTTAGGTGCCATTCGTATTCGTATTCGTTCTTTAAAAGCAACCCTTGAAAAGAAAGAAGAAATCATCAATTTAAATCAGAAATATGAACAAATAAAAGTTCCATTTACAAAAGAAATGAGAGAAGCTCGTTATACAATTCTTTGCCCACAAATGTCACCATTGCATTTCCAATTCGTTGAAACTGCTATGAATTCTGAAGGTTATAACTTTGTTGTCTTACCTTCAGTTGATAAAGATGCTGTTGAACAAGGATTAAAATACGTTAATAATGATGCTTGTTATCCAAGTATATTGGTAACTGGACAAATGATGAATGCTTTAAACAGTGGCAAATATGATTTAAATAAAGTTGCATTAATGATTTCTCAAACAGGTGGAGGGTGTCGAGCAACGAATTATATTGCTTTTATACGTAAGGCATTAAAAGATGCTGGTATGGAACACATTCCTGTTATTTCAGCAAACTTATCAGGTTTAGAAAGCAATCCAGGGTTTAAAATTACATATAAGGTTGCTAAAAAAGTTATCATTGGAGCTATGTATGGAGATTTATTTATGCGAGTTCTTTATCGAGTCAGACCATATGAGGCTATTCCTGGATCAGCAAATGAACTTTATGAATCATGGGTAGCAAAATGCCAAGAAAATGTTAAGAATGGAAATATGAAAGAATTTAAGAAGAATGTATATCAAATTGTTAAAGATTTTGATGAGTTACCATTGCTAGACATTAAAAAGCCACGCGTTGGATTAGTTGGTGAGATATTGGTTAAATTTCACCCTACTGCTAATAATCAAATTGTTGATATTATTGAAGCTGAAGGTGGTGAAGCTGTTATGCCGGATCTTATAGATTTTTTCCAATACTGTTTCTATAATACTTGGTATGAACATGAACATTTTGATGTTAAAAAGTCATCAGTCTTATTATGTAATTTTGCAATTTGGTTTGTAGATTATTTACGTAGGGATATGATAAAAGCATTAAAAGCATCAAAGCGTTTTGATGCACCACATCCTATTGATCAAATTGCTAAAAAGGCAACTGAAATTGTTTCAATGGGAAATATGACTGGTGAAGGGTGGTTCTTAACCGGTGAAATGATTGAATTAATTGAAGAAGGTGCTCCTAATATTGTTTGTATGCAGCCATTTGCCTGTTTACCAAACCATGTCACTGGTAAAGGAGTTATTAAAGCATTACGTAAGAGATATCCCGAAAGTAATATTGTGGCTGTTGATTATGATCCAGGTGCAAGTGAGGTCAATCAATTAAATAGAATTAAGTTGATGTTATCAACTGCATTTAAGAATATAAAGGATTAACTTTATATTCTTTTCATATGTATTCCCTTTTTAGATAACTTTGTGACAATAGTGGACTTCAATGTGATATTATGTTATTATAAAATTACAAAATAAAGGAGAAGGATATTATGAAGAAATTATTAAAAATGGGAATCTGTATAATGATGGCTGCTGTAGTATTAAGTGGCTGTGGTGGAGGAAATTCGAAAACTGAGACAGCAGTATATGAAGGTGAGATCAATGGAGTTAAGGTTTCAAATACAATTGATTATTCAGGTGATCGTGTTTTAAAACAGACATCAGTATCTGAAATGAACTTTAAGGATTTGGGAATTACAAAAGATTTAATGGAACAAACTGTAGCACAATATAAAAAATTATATGATATCAAAGGTGTGACTTATAAAGCTGATATAACTGATGATACAATTAGTGAAACAACTGTTATTGATTATGAGAATGCGGATTTTGATGCTTTAAAAACTGCTAAATTAATTACAAGTACTAAAGAAGATGGTAAAATTCTTTATGTGAGTTATGAACAAACAGTAAAGAATTTAGAAAGTTCTGGGCTAACTAAAAAATAAAATGAAATAACTATTTTTATCCCATACCTTTGATGTTATGGGATATTTATTGTTATATAAATAAGATATTAATGTTTTCATCATTTGTTAAAGATTATCATATTATGTGAAAATATGGTATAATATGTCATTGAGGAGGGATATTATGAAAAGATTTTTAAAAGTGTGTATATGTTTGTTAATGGTTGTAGGTGTTGTTGGTTGTGGAGGAAGTGATTCTACAGAAAAACAGGAAGCAGTTGTTAAACATTTTTTTGAGTATTTTAAGGAAGCAGACATGGATAAGCTTACGACTATCTGTACTAAGGATAATCAAGATTTAAAGGACATAACAAGTATGATTTCTGGGTTAGATGCTTATCGTGATCCTAAGAAATTTGGTCAGGTTTTCGTAGATGAGACAGATTCTTTTATGAAAGAGGTATTCTCTACATTGTTTGTTTCTTATGAAATTAAAAAGGCTGAAAAGAAAGATGATAATTATACTATAACAGTTGATGCAACAATGAAAGATTATAAAGGATTCAATTTCTCAACATCTGAAATGTCTACAATTGCTGAAAAATACCAAAAGGAGCATCTTTCAGAATTACAAGAACTTTATAAATCTAAAGGGCAACAAGCCATGATAGAAAAGATTTATGCAGATATTGCTCCGCAATTATATGCAAGTATGAAAGAACAAATTAAAACCATTAAAGAATCTAAAGAAAAAATGTTATTTACTGTTGTGGCAGATGGGGATAATTGGTTGATTTCAAAAATTCAAGTTTATCAATAAAATGAGTAGAAAACATAAGTTTATTGTACTTATGTTTTTTCTTTTTTCAATAATTTTCTTTCTATTGTTTAAACAGTTATACAGAAAGTATGATGATTAATAGAATCTAGTACAATGCATCACACAACTTAGTAAAGAGGTCAATAAAATTCTATGAATGACTTTGTCGATATAAAGGAAGCCTAAAGAGAGGTTGTTAACAAAAGTTTTATTGGAAATAATCATATTTATAGAGAAATAGTTACTTGTACATAGTAAACATCTTTGTACGTTTCATATTTTTGTTTTTAATAAATAAATTTCAAGAATTTGCAAAATAAACAAATTTGAGTTATGATAAATAATATATACAATAATAATGATCAAAAATTCACAAATGAGTCACATGAAAAGTGTATAATAAAATATGAAGGGAGTGATTTGATGATAGAATTTCAGAATGTATATAAATCATTTAAAGATAAGCACGTTTTAGAAAATATATCATTTACAGTCAATGATGGGGAATTTGTTTGTATTATTGGCCCAAGTGGCTGTGGAAAAACAACCGTATTAAAAATGATTAATAAACTCATTAAGGTTTCAAAAGGAAAAATCTTAGTAAATGATATAGATATTAGTCAAGAAAACGAAATAGATTTAAGAAGAAAAATAGGTTATGTTATTCAGCAAACTGGATTATTTCCACATATGACAGTGAAAGAAAATATTGAACTTATACCTAAATTAAAAAATAAAAAAGATCCTCATATTGTTCTTAAAGTCAAAGAGGTTTTAGATATGGTTGGACTAGATCCAGATGAATATTTAGATAAATATCCTATTCAAATGAGTGGAGGACAACAACAAAGGGTAGGTGTTGCAAGAGCCTTTGCAAGTGAACCAGATATTATATTAATGGATGAACCATTTAGTGCACTCGATCCTATTACAAGAAATCAGCTTCAAGATGAGCTTTTAGCATTGCAGAATAATCTTCAGAAAACAATTGTTTTTGTGACACATGATATGGCAGAGGCTATTAAGTTAGCGGATCGTATATGTATTATGAATGATGGTAAAATCCAGCAGTTTGACACACCTGAACAAATTCTAAAACATCCAGCCAATGATTTTGTTTTAAATTTTGTTGGAAAGAAACGTATTTGGGATTCTCCTGAACTTATTAAAGCAAAAGATATTATGATTGATGAACCAATTGTTTGCCCATATACTTTAAAATGTATCAAGGCTTTAAATATTATGTTTAATTATCGTGTTGATAGTTTAATGGTTGTTGATAAAAAACATACATTTATGGGAATGGTTTATGCGGATCAAGTAGCAGATGAATCAAATAAAGGAAAAAGAGTAGATGAGATTATGCAAACGGATTGTGTAACTGCTCAGTCTGATGATTCAATAGTTGATATTTTAAATATTGCGAGACAAAAAAATAAATATACGATTCCAGTTGTAGATGATGGGCATTTGGTTGGTTTAATTACAAAGAGTACATTAGTTACAACTCTATCAAAGAAGTATGATGAAAGTGAGGGAGAATAATGACTGGATTTATTAATTATTTTATCCAAAACATTTCAACTATCTTAGGGTTGTTTGTAGAGCATGTCCAATTAACAGTGCTAGCTATTATCATATCAATAGTTGTAGGGATACCCTTAGGTATACCATTACTTATTTTAAACCATCTAAAAAGCCAGTTATGGCTATAGCAAATTTAATTCAGGCAATTCCATCAATGGCATTATTAGGGTTTATGATTCCATTATTAGGGATAGGAACAAAACCGGCAATTGTTATGGTGATTTTATATTCATTATTGCCAATTATAAAAAATACTGTTGCTGGTCTTGATAGTATTAACGAAGAAACATTAGAAGCTGCCAAAGGAATTGGATTAACAAGATTACAGGTTTTATATAAAGTTCAGATTCCATTAGCAGCTCCGGTTATTATGGCTGGAGTTAGAATTAGTGCTGTGAGTTCTGTTGGACTTATGACACTTGCTGCATTTATTGGTGCAGGTGGCTTAGGATATCTTGTTTATGCTGGTATTCGAACAACAAATACAGATCAAATTTTAGCTGGTGCTATTCCTGCCTGCATATTAGCGTTATTAATAGATTATATTTTCTCTATTTTAGAACGATTAGTGACACCTAAGAGTTTCCAATTAGCTAAACCAAGGTCAGTTTTTAAAGGAATTGTTGATAAGACTATCATTGTGTTAACATGTCTTGGATTAGCAGGAAGTTTTGTTTATACAAATATGGGAAATAGTAATAGTAGTAAAAAAATAAAAATAGGAAGTATGGATTTTTCTGAACAAGAAACATTAAACTATATGTTAAAATATTTAATTGAAGGTAATAGTGATGTTGAAGTTGAACAAGCACTCTCGTTAGGCTCTAGTTCGATAGTTCTAGATGCTATTAAGGGTGGCGATATTGATATGTATATAGACTATACAGGAACAATCTATGGTAGTATCTTAGGACTTGAGCCTAATAGTGATGTTGATGAAGTTTATAAGACTGTTAAAGAAGAATTTCAATCACAATTTCATTTAACAGTATTAGATGCACTTGGCTTCAATAACACGTATACTCTTGCCATAGATAAAGACTTGGCGAAAAAGTATAATATTGAAACTATAAGTGATTTATGTAAAGTTTCTAAGCAACTGACTTTCTCACCAACGTTAACTTTCATGGAAAGAAAGGATTGCTGGTTAGGATTGCAAAAATCATATCCAATTCAATTTAAGAATATTATACCTATTGATGGTTCTCCTAGATATACTGCTCTTACAAGCCATGAGTGTGATGTTATTGATGCGTATTCAACAGATGGATTATTAAAGAAATTTGATTTAAAGGTTTTAAAAGATGATCGCTCATTCTTTTTACCATATCATGCAATCCCAATTATCAATGAAAGAATTGAAAAAGAATTTCCAGAAATTATTCCTATTGTCAATCAATTACAAAAATATCTAAATGAAGATGTTATGGTTGACTTAAATTATCGTGTTGATGAATTAAAAGAAAAACCAAAAGATGTTGCTAAAGAATTCTTAGTTCAACATCAACTGATTAAAGAGTAGAAATCATAATCTACTCTTTTTCTTGATAATTATCATGAGATTATATAAAATGATTCAAAAGGAGTATGAGAATTGTGAAAAAGAAATTACCACTTATTATATTTATAATCTTTTGTGTTGTCTTAAGTCTTAGTTATGGAATTGGAAGTTATTTTGTAAATTATGCATTAGCACCTCATATCACAAATGAAGAAGTTCAAGAGAAAATAAATGAGAGTGAGCTTAATCAAGAAGAATTGATGATTTATAAAAATAGTCTCAAAGAAACACAAAAAGGGTTAGAATTTCAAAAGAAGACAAAACCAATGAATGTGTCAAGTTTTGATCATATTCTTTTACAATCACAATACTATCAAAATAAAGATGTTCACAATTGGGTTATTGTTATTCATGGTTATCAATCTCAGAATACTGAAATGATGTCATATGGTGCTAGATATGCTGAGGCTGGTTGGAATGTCCTTTTGCCAGATAATCGTGCGCATGGTAAGAGTCAGGGAGATTATATTGGTATGGGATGGTTAGATAAAGAGGATATTGCTTCATGGGTACGATGGATAGTCAAACGTGATTCGCAGGCACAAATTGTTTTACATGGTGTTTCTATGGGTGGTGCTACAGCAATGATGTGTTCAGGGGATCAGTTAGAACATGTCATTGGATATATTGAGGATTGTGGTTATACAAGTGTGTGGGATATTTTTGCAAGTGAATTAAAGAATCAATTCTCATTGCCAACTTTTCCAATTTTAGATATTTCTAATATTGTAGCTGAAATGAAAGCTGGATATAATTTTAAGGATGCATCTAGTATAGAGCAGGTTAAGAAGTCGAAACAACCAATATTATTTATTCATGGTGGTCAAGATGATTTTGTTCCAACAGAAATGGTTTATAAATGCTATGACGCTGCAACTTGTGAAAAGGATTTATTTGTTGTTGATAAGGCAGGTCATGCTGAGGCTCGAAATTATAATCCCAAGAATTATTGGAATAAGGTATTTTCTTTTATAAATGAAAAAATGCTGACAAACTAGTCAGCATTTTTGATAAACAAATCTTCAAATTCCTGAATTGGCATGGGCTTGTAGTAATAATATCCTTGAATATAATTACAATGATGCTTTACTAAGAAATCTTTTTGTTCTTGTGTCTCAACACCTTCCGCTACAACAACAATATTTAATTTATGACATAATTCAATAACTTCTTCTATAATAATATGACTTCTTAAATAAGTTGATGATGTTGTTTTAAAGAATTCCTGATCGATTTTTACAACATCAATAGGGAAATCCTTTAACATGTTTAATGATGAATAACCACTTCCAAAATCATCTAAAGCAACTCTGATTTCATGTTTACGTAGTTTATTTAAGATATCAATTAATTCACTTTTGTGATTTAAAGCAGTTGTTTCAGTAATTTCGACTTCAATTTGACTTGGGTGGATATCATGCCTAAGAACCAGTTGAATAAACTGATCAATAAATCCCTCATTAAATAAATATGTTCTTGAAACATTTACTGAAATACCAATATCTTTATGATAATTATGACGCCAATGCTCTAAAGTTCGTAGTATCTGTTGAAAAACATATACATCTAATGACTCTAGCATTCCATTTTTTTCAAAGATTGGAATAAACACTCCTGGAGAAATTAAACCATGCTCAGCATTCTGCCATCTGACAAGTGCTTCACCAGTTAATACATTACCTGTTTTGATATCAACTTTTGGTTGAATATATACTTTAAAATCTTGATTTTCTAAAGCATTAAGAAAATCTTTTTCTATTTGTTGATCATGTAAATCTTTTTGGAAAACATCTTCTTGATAAAGAATGACATCATCTTGTGATAATTGCTTAAAATCATTTTTAATATATTGAGTTTTTTGAAAAGCAACTTTTATATCAATATCTTTATCAATAATTTCATAAACCCCAAAATGAAAATAAAATTGTGAAGTCGCCTGGAGCTTATTAAATTCATAACGAATCTGATCTGCTAAATTAAATAATCTCTCTCTTAATTTATCAGGATTATTCTTTTTGAATAGAATAGCAAAGTGATCATCTTTCTGACGACAGCATAGTTCATCCATATGACATTTATTATCTATACATTTCATAATTGTCATTAATAAATTGTTTGCAATATCTTCACCATAGATTTCATTAAACCATTTAAATCCTTTAATATCACAATTGATAAGGACATATTGATCTAAATGTGAATTATTTTTACAAAGTTCAATAAACTTATTAAAGTTATAATGCTGAGTTAGTGAATCTTCAAATGCTAATTTTGTAAGCTGAAGTTTATTTTTCTTTTGGATAAAGTAAGTATAACTTAATAGAAAAGCACTTCCTAAACCAATGAGTAACCATGTAATAAAAGCTGTTATAATTAAATTTTGTATTCTATCAGTGACAACTTCTTGAGGGAAAACTGAAGCTACTAACCAGTCGTTATTTTTAATATTGGCATATGTAAAGTAATTATGAGAATTGTTATGATCAGTAAAACTTATAATTCCAGAACCTTGTTTATCAATACTTTCAATCTTAATATCTTTTTGTTGGGACAAATCTTGAATAGTTTTTATATTCTTAACATCTTCTGCTTGTGTAGATAAAAGAATAATGTCTCCTGATTCATTAAATATAAATGAATATCCAGTATTGTTAAAAGAGGCATTGTCTAGTGTCTTCGATAATTTAACGGTATCATAAGTTGCAAAAAACACACCATTTATCTGATCATCTTTATTATATAAAGGAACGGAATAAACAATAATCTGTTCACCATCTACAAAATCTTTCATACTATTTGATTTAACTTTTTCACCATGAAGTGATTTTTGGAAATAGTCTCGATCTTTGATGTTAAAAACTTGTTGATCAGATGTTCTCACATTACCAGCAAGATCAGCAATGCCAAAACGCTTAATGTTACTTTCAATAGCAAGTTCATTGAGATAATCTAGTAATTTTTTTTCAACTGTATTATTGGTATGAATCATTAAAGCAATTGTATCTAGCTGAGTAATATTTTCATTCATTCTGTTATTGATTGATGATGCAGTTTGGATAGCTATTTCCTTGAGGAACTCGTTAGTTTCATCATATAGATTACGTGATAAATTGTTTGTATAAAGAGTTGCTAAAAAACTAAATATAACAAGTGAAATAATTGTTATAATAATAGACTTCTTCATTAATGGATTTCGCACAATATCACCAGCCTTTTCCTCTATTATATAAAATTATATTTATAAAAGCACGAACAAATATACAAAAAAAGAAAACTCTTTCAAACTGAAAGAGTTATTGGATATAAGCAAGGATAAGTTTTAAGGTGTTTTCAACAGCTTGAATATGTGTTCTTTCCATACCATGTGAAGCACCTACACCAGGTCCAATGAGAGCACCTTTGATATTATTTCCACCACGCAATGCCGCTGAGACATCACTGCTATAGAATGGATAAATATCAACTGCATATTGTAATTGATGTTTTTTGGCGAGCTCAATGAGTCTTGTTGTCATATCATAATCATATGGACCACTTCCATCTTTTGCACAGATACTAACATCATATTCACTACAAGCAAGATCTAAACCAATACATCCCATATCAACAGCAATCAGTTCACTAATATATTCTGGAACATAACTGCTTCTATGACCAACTTCTTCAAAGGTTGAAATCATTAACACGAGATTATGTAGCGGTTTTATTTTTTCTTGAGATAATGTTTTTAACATACCAAATAAGATTGCAACACTCATTTTATCATCTAAGAAACGTGACTTGATAAAACCAGAATCAGTGATTGTTGTTTTTGTATCAATTGCAATATAATCTCCATTTTGAATACCTAATTTTTCAACATCCTCTTTTGATTTGACAATTTCATCAATGCGTATATGCATTGTATCACAAGATCTTTCTAAAGATTTTGCATCTTTAAAAACATGAACAGCAGGCGAATTAGAAAGAATAGTGCCTGTGTAAATCTGTTGTTCTCTTGTTATAATCTTGCAATATTCACCATCTAATGTTGGAACAAGGGGTCCACCTACATTTGTAAAAGCCAAAGTTCCATCATTTCGAATGCTTCTAACCATTAAACCTAATGTATCTACATGAGCACAAAATCCAACTGTATAATCATCTTTCCCATCAACAAAAATTTCTAAATTACCTTTATTTGTTCTCTTTGTTTGAAAACCTAATTGATGAGCCTCTTTTTCACAATAAGTTATAACATTTTTAGTATAGCCAGAAGGGCTATCAATTGCCATAATATCCTCTAATATTTGTAATATATAATTATTCATTGTCTTATTCCTCCATACTATGCATATAATCATATCATATTTATTGCATTAAAAAAGAAGAAAAATGAATTTCTTCTAAATTGAATGTGCAGCACTTAAGATATGATCTAATGTAATCTCACGAAGTTTCGCTTTATATTGTTCTTCTGCTTTATTCAAGTGATCCACAATAACTGCTTCCGTTTCTTTTACCTTTAAAGAGGGATCAAAAACCTTTTCTACAAGATGAGTTGTTTCAACAAACTTCTCTTTCCCTTCAATAGCTTCAAAAATATCAAAGAAAGAAATATCTTCTAATCTCTTCTTTAATACAAATCCACCTAATTTACTTGCTTTTGAAGTAATTAGTCCTGCAACAACAAGTTGTCTTGTCACTTTTTTCAAATAAGAGTCAGATACATCTAATTTATCACTTAACTCATGACTTTTGATAGGAGATTCACTTGCTCCAATTAATAGTAGTATACATATTGCCTGCTCAAAACTTTGCCTTATCTTCATACTCTCTCCACCTTCTTCTTTATTTTAACAAAAAAAACATATTTTGTATCTAAAAGAGTTGACTTTTCATATCAATTTACTATAATACTCTATAGACATTATATATCCATAGATATTGAATGTCTATAGAAAAAAGAAAGAAGGATTTTTATGGTGAAACAAGAATGGAAAAATATTTTCCATAATACTTGGATCAAAGTTGTTATGGTAGCTATTATTGCTATACCAAGTCTTTATGCCTGTATTTTCCTAGGTTCTATGTGGGATCCTTATGGGAATTCAGGGGCGATTCCTGTAGCAGTCGTTAATGAAGATAAAGAAGTTATTTACAATGATGCAAGTCTCGCTGTTGGAGAAGAACTTGTTAAGAATCTCAAGGACAATGACTCTATGGAATTTCATTTTGTGAATGCGTCTGATGCATTGAAAGGATTAGAAGATAGTCAATATTATATGATTATCACAATTCCAAATGATTTTTCTAAAAATGCCACAACACTTTTAGATAAGCAACCACAAAAAATGGTCTTGAATTATACAACAAATCCAGGAACCAACTATATTGCTTCAAAAATGGATGATTCAGCAATTGCAAAGATTAAAGCAGAAGTTTCTTCATCGGTCACAAAAACATATGCAGAATCGATTTTTAAACAAATTTCAGTTTTATCTAATGGATTGGGAGAAGCAAGTGATGGGACAAATCAATTAACTGATGGTGTTGATCAATTGCGTGATGGAAATAAAACAATTTCTGATAACCTAAAAGTTTTAGCATCAAGTTCATTAACGTTTCAAGATGGTGCATCAACTCTTACAAAAGGCTTGAAAGATTATACTGATGGTATTATCACTGTAAATAATGGTGTCTATACATTGAAAAATGGTTTAGACACATTAAATGATTCAACTGGTGTATTAGCAACAGGAGTCAATCGTTTGAATCAAGGTGCAAAGGAATTACAGACAGGTGTGAATCAATATACAGCAGGAGCCCAACAGGCTTATGAAGGTACACAACAATTGATTCGAAATAACCAAGTATTACAAAAAGGAACAGAATCACTTGGTCAGGCAACTCAAACATTATCTGCTGGAGTGAATGATTTAGAAAGTAAAGTATCAGCTGCACAGACGAGTTTGTCAAGCTACCTTGAACTCTATAATACACTTAAGAGTAGCAATCTTGCTTTAGCAAATAGTTTGAAAGATTCTGGTTTAGATGCAGCAACTGTAAGTTCAATAACTGGTGGGAAAGTCACAACTGAACTGCCATCTTTTGAGAAGATGTTACTCCAAATGAATGATAGTGTAAGTGAACTGAACACCGCTGTGAAGACTCAACTGAAACCAGGAACTCAAGAACTCAATGCAAAAGTTAATGGTGGCAGTTATACAACTCTTAATTCACAACATCAACCTGTTCAAGTGACTGTTGATCAAAAACAAAGTCTTGTTTATGGTGTTAAAAGTTATTTAGCAGGAGCATCACAAATAAATAATGGATTAAAGGATTTAACAGCAAACAACCAATTTTTGACCAAAGGTAGCCAAGAATTGGCTGAAGGAACAGAGTTACTTGTTAAGCAAACACCAACATTAATGAGTGGTGTCAAAGCATTAGACTCTGGTGCTTCAGATTTATATAAAGGGACATCAGCTTTAGTTTCTAATAACTCTACAATATTAAATGGGTCAAAAGCTTTGTCAACTGGTGCTAATCAAATCAGTAGTGGTGCTAATCAATTAGCTGATGGGTCTCATACACTAGGGACAGGTTTAAATACTGTTAAAACGGGTGTATCAACTTTAAACACAAGTTTAAAGGATGGTGCTGATAAAAGCAAGATGACAACAACAGATTCAACATTTGATATGATGGCTTCACCTGTTGATACAACTCATAATGAGATATCGACTGTTGAAAATAACGGACATGCTATGGCACCTTATATGATGAGTGTAGCTCTTTATGTTGCTGGATTAGCATTTACACTTATGTATCCAGTCTTAGAAGGTGCAAAAGAAGCTGAATCAGGATGGAAATATTGGTTATCAAAAGCAACTGTCATGTTTACTATCTCGACAATTGCAGCTATAGTTATGATCAGTTGTTTAAGAATCTTCAATGGATTTGAACCACAACAACTAATGCAGACTTATTTATTTGCAATCCTTGTATCTGCAGCCTTTATGGCATTAATTGTTTTATTAAATGTAACTACAGGATATATAGGAGAATTTTTATTACTTGTCTTTATGATTATTAACTTGGGTGGTTCAGCAGGAACATATCCATTAGAAACATCTGCTGGATTCTTTAAGGCTATTCATAATTTTGTTCCTTACACATATAGTGTCAATGGGTTCAGAAAAGTGATTAGTATGGCTAATGCTTCTCTTACAACAGAAGTTATAGTCTTTGTTGGAATTTTAATTGGATGCTCAGTTTTAACAATTTTGTATTATCATTTTAAGAAAAATAGAGAAAAGCATCTTATTCCTCAAGCATTTGAAAAACATGAATAGTAAATAATCCGGATCATAAGGTCCGGATTATTTTAGTATATCATATAATTCTCTTAAATCTCTGATGGAATAAGTTGGAATGATATCTGTTGTATGATTCGTATGGGCTGTATGAATCCAACAGGTATCTATGCCAGCATTAATGCCTCCTAATATGTCACTTGATAATGAATCTCCTATGATTAATGTCTTTTTAAGCTGAAAATCAGATATTCTTGCAAAACAATAATCAAAATATTCTTTCATTGGTTTTTGATAACCAATATCCTCTGATACAAATATATTGATAAAATATTTATCTATATGACTTTTATATAAACGATTGTATTGAGTTTTTGAAACACCATTCGTTACAATATAAAGATCATAGTACTTAGATAAATGTTCTAATACATCTCTTGTATGAGGAAGTAAAAATGCTCCTTTGCCAAGTTCATTTTGATAATCATCTTCAAATGCAATTCCATCAAGTTGAATATCTAATTTTTGAAAAAGTTTAACAAAACGTGTATAAAGAACAGTTTTTTTGTCAATAATACCATTTTCAAACTGTTTCCATAATTCAGCATTTATTTTTTCATATAATTCTTTAATATCTTCATTGAAAAAAAGATGATATTTTTGAAAAGTCTTTATTAATGCTTGACGCTCTGATTCATTAAAGTCCAATAATGTTCCATCAGCATCAAACAACAATGTAGTGTATTTAGACATATAACTCCTCCATTCTTCTCTTATTATATATGATTTTATATATGTTTAAAACTGGTTCTTTTTTTACTATATAAATCATATAGTAGGTTGGTGATAAAAATGGAAATAAAACCTACTTCAACAACAACACGTATTTTAACAACAGTTATTAATGAAAAACCAATGACTTTTGCTTATGTTATAGGAGAAGACATATCAGGAACAGTATGTTTTTATCCTTATCAAGGTGGAACTATTATGATATATGAAATTAATGGTTTACCAAAAAGTTCAAAAGATACTGGCGGTATTTATGCATTTCATATTCATGAAGGAAATACATGTATAAATGATACAAAGGTTCCTTATGAGAAAACGAAAGGACATTTCAATCCAAATCAAACACAACATCCTTATCATCTTGGTGATTTACCACCTTTATTTGCAACAAAAGGAATGGCATGGGGAATGATTTATATAGATAAATTTAAGCCACAGGATATTGTGAATAGAACACTTGTTATTCATGAGCATCCTGATGATTTTCATACGCAGCCTTCTGGAAATTCTGGCGGTAAAATTGCTTGTGGTGAAATCAAATTTTTTTCAAAATAAGAGTATAATCTCCAAATATTTGTACATGATATAAGTATATGGAGGTAAGAAAAAAATGAAAAAATTAATGATGGTAATGATGTGTGTTACATTATTAGCTGGTTGTGGGAATGACGATAAGAAAAACAACAATGATAACAATACTGCTAATAACAACAATGTAACTGATACAAATGACAACAAAACAAATACTAATGATAATTGGTTTGATCGTTTTGAATCTGATTTAAAAGGAAAGAATGTCAACTATTCAAATAAAACTTCTTTAGATGCGACAACAATTGGTGGTGCTGAAGGTTATCGTTATGCGACTGAAAATGGTAATATTGATGTTTATCGTTTTGAAGATGGTGATGAATTGAATAGAATTATGAAAGAAAAGAAAATTCGTATGAATGATAAAGATTCAAATGTAGAAGTGAATGATCATTATGTTATTGTTTCTGATGGTTTATCAGATGATATCATGAATGTTTTTAGAGGTTTAAAATAAGAAAGCGAGGGCTTTCTTTTTTTTGACTTTCTCGTTATAATAAGTTTGGTGATGATATGAAAACAATAAAAGAAGTTGTTATTGTTGAAGGAAAAACAGATACAGCAACAATTCAAAAATTATTTGATGTTCAAACAATTGAAACACATGGTTTAGCTATTGATGATGCAGTTCTTGATTTAATTGAGCAAGCGCAAAAATCTAGAGGTGTTATAGTCCTTACAGATCCTGACTATCCAGGCATGCAAATTAGAAACAAGATTATGCAAAGAGTACCAGAAGCTAAACATGCTTTTGTAAATAAAAAAGATGCAATTGGTGACAAGAAGTTAGGAATTGCTGAAGCACGAGAAGAAGCAATAATTAGTGCTCTAGAAAATCTTGTGACTTTTTCTAATGATCAAGAAACCATTTCTTGGAAAGAATTTATATCATTAGATATCATTGGTGATAAGGCAAGACGTTTACAGATTTATGACTTATTTCATCTGGGCTATGGAAATGCCAAAACATTGTTTAAAAGACTTAATCTTGCACGTATCACAAAACAAGATATTTTGAATAAACTGGGTGAGTCAAAATGAATTATGTTCAATTGGGTAAAGAAATATCTTATGTTTTAAGACATCATCCTGAAAAATATAATCTTGATATTGATAATGAAGGATGGGTTGATGTAGGTGATTTGTTAAATGCTCTTGAGAGTCGATTTGGATTATTAAAAGAAGAGGATATTGTAGCACTTATGCAACAGTCTGAGAAAGAAAGATATGAACTGAAAAATCATAGAATAAGAGCTTATTATGGACATTCTTTTTCAAAGAAAATTATGAAACAAAGGAACATCCCTCCAAAAGTATTGTATCATGGTACAGCAAGAAGATTTGTATCCTCTATTTTGACAACTGGTCTTCAACCCATGAGTAGACAGTATGTCCATTTATCACAGGATGTAGAAACGGCGAAACAAGTTGGAATGCGTCATGATACTCAACCTGTTATTCTTATGATTAACGCCCAATCTGCTTTTCAAGATGGTGTCGCATTTTATTTAGGTAATGAAAAAGTATGGTTATCAGAAACCATACCCCCACAATATATTGAAGAAAGAAAGCAGTAGAAATCAATATTCTGATACCTACTGCTTTTTATTATGCATTTTTAATTAAATATACATTTTTAACATTAGAAATATTTGCAATACTAGAATTTTTGCTCAGTACCTTCCATGTCACTAATGAAATCATAAAATCAACAGAACTATGAATGATTGTACCTAAACCAACAAGTCCAAAGACCATATAACAGAATGTTTGCATATCCATACCAGTACCCCAATAGAATGGAACGACAACAATCATTTCACCAATTGCATGTAATAAGGCAATACCTAAGTTAAAGAGAATTGATTTTGCAGGTGATTGAAAAGTTTCTGGATGTTTTTGTACATACAAAGATCCTACAAGAGCCCAAACAACATGTGTTAAAGCGCGAAGAACAACTACAAATGGGAAACCTGCGATTAAGAACCCTAGCGTTGTTCCTAAAGCTACTGCAGCAGCGACAGAAGGTGAAATAAACAAAGCAAGCATAACTGCAACGTGTGATGCTAATGTAAATGACATTGGACCAACAATTACCTTAGGCATAAATAATGGAATGACTGTTCCAACAGCAATTAAAATAGCTGAAAGTGTTAGTGTGTATATTTTTTTATGTGTATTCATAAAACCTCTCCCTTATATTTATTTACATGTGTCATGACACATGTTATGACTTATTATATTCATAAATATCTTGATGTCAATAAATAATTAAAAAATATATCTTTATTAAATAATAGTATAAAATGAGTTTATCTCTTTGATATTCTGTCAAAGAAAATGACTATAGTTTTTATTTGCTTATTGCATATATCCGTCATACGAAGTATAATGTACTTATAAAAGTTGAAAAAAGTGTAAATAAAAAAAG